>JARFRL010000085.1 GCA_029287275.1 Pontiella desulfatans | reverse complement strand
AATTTACAGGAGTTGAAGATGGCGATGGAAAGTGAATTCGCGCCGGCGGAACGCGCGCCGGTTGAAGAGGTGAGGCGACAACACGCGCTGCTTTCGTCGTTGCCGTTCGTTCGTGAGTTTCTCGACTCGATACCCAATATGGCGATCGTGCTCAATAAAGAGCGGCAGATTGTTTTCGTCAACCGCGCGTTCCATGAATTCGTTGGGGTCGAGGACGCGGCGGATCTCGTGGGGCTTCGGCAAGGCGAGGCGCTAGGGCGCGCGAGCGTTCCGTATATCGGCAAGCGACCGGGCGAGGCCACGGGTTGCGTCCGCGCGGCGCTGACGGAGGGCGGCTGCGGCACCACGGTCTTTTGCCAGACGTGTGGAGCGGTACAGTCCATTCTCAACAGCCAGAAAAACAACGCGGATGACGTGCAGGAATGCCGGATGGTCTGCGGAGACGCGGAGGATCCGCTCGACCTGCGTGTTTGGTCGCGCCCGATAGAAGTCGAGGGCGAGACGTTCACGGTCTTTTCGCTAATGGATATCAGTGATGAAAAACGGCGAGCGGCGCTGGAGCGGATTTTCTTCCACGACGTGCTCAATACCGCCGGCGGGCTCAAAGGGCTTTCCGAATTGCTGGCCGAAACCGGGCAGTCCGAGGAGGAGGTTCGGGATCTCGCGGGCATGCTTTCAGAATCAGCCGAGCAGTTGTTGGAGGAAATCAGCGCGCAAAGGCTGCTGCTGGCCGCGGAAAACGGCGAATTGCGGGTGTCGGTCGAAGAGGTTCAATCAGAAGAAACCATCTCCAGGATCATTCGTCAGTTTCACTCGGTCGACTGCGCGCGGGGCAAAGAGCTGGTCGCGAACGCGTCGGCGGAGCGGTTTGATTTCGTATCGGATCCGGTGCTGATCCGCCGAGTGCTGATCAACCTGACCAAAAACGCGTTGGAAGCGGTGGACGCCGGAGGGGCCGTGACCCTGAGCTGCTTCGCTGATGGCGACGAAGTTTGCTTCACGGTTCATAACAAGGTGGAGATGCCCGCGGAGGTTCAGCGACAGTTGTTTATGCGATCGTTTTCCACCAAGGGTGGCGGCCGCGGCCTTGGAACGTACAGCATTAAACTGATCTCGGAGAAGTATCTGCGGGGCCGTGTTTCGTTCGTTTCAAATGACGAGCACGGGACGATTTTCACCGTCCGCTATCCCAAAGCCATCAAAGGAAGCGCCTAGGCGCGCGGCGCGGAGTTTGGAAGAGCGCGTCCGCGGTCATAGAATCAACATGCAGTCGCCATAGCTGAAGAAGCGGTATTTTTCCTGAACCGCGGTTTCATAGGCTTTGAGCATCAGGTCACGGCTCGCGAAGGCCGACATCATCATTAAGAGCGTCGATTTCGGCAGGTGGAAGTTGGTCAGGATCGCGTCGACGTGTTGGAAGTCGTAGGGCGGATAGATGAAGATGTTGGTGGCGCCTTCCGCCGATTCAACGCGGTCGAGACTTTCCAGCGTCCGGACCGAGGTGGAGCCGACCGCGACGATCCGCCCGCCCGCCGACTTGGCGGCGTTGATCGTTTGGGCGGCTTCCGCGGAAACCGCGTAGCGCTCGTGGTGCATTTCGTGGTCGGTGATGATCTCGGCGGAGACGGGGCGGAACGTGCCGAGCCCGACGTGCAGGGTCAGCTCGGCTTTCGAAACGCCGCGATCGTTCAGCTCCGCGAAAAGTTCCGGCGTGAAGTGCAAGCCCGCGGTCGGCGCCGCGGCCGCGCCGGGCGCGGAGGCGTAGACGGTTTGATAGCGGACTTTATCCTCCGCGATCTGCTCGGGCGTCTGCTCTTTGCGGCCGATGTACGGGGGCAGGGGCGGCACGCCTTCCTCGTCGAGGATTTCCATCAACGGCCGATCGGATTCGATCTTGAGCACCGCCTCGCCCTGTTCGCCGTCGTAGAGCATCGTCGCGGTGGCCTTGCCGGAACAGAGCGCGAGTTCGTCGCCGACCTTCGGCCGCCGCGAGGTTTTCATCAGCACTTTCCAGGTTTCGCCGTTGGTGTGGCGCGGCCTTTCCGAAGGAGGGGCGCTTGCCGCGTTTAACGGGCGCCCTTCGGGAAGCTTGTTTCCACACCCTTCGGGATCTTCCGCGACGTGTTCCAGCAGCAGGAGCTCGACCTTCCCGCCGGAGGCCTTGGCGCCGAAAACGCGCGCTGGAATCACCTTGGTGTTGTTGACGACGAGCACGTCGGGTTCGCGCAGATACTCCACGATGTCGGTGATCGCGCGGTGCTCGATTTCGCCGGTGTCGCGGTGGAGCACCATCATGCGCGCCAGCTCGCGGCGCTCGGGCGGGCGCTGCGCGATGAGCGCGGGCGGTAGATCATAGTTGAACAAGTCGGTTTTCATTTGATAACTTCCAAAGCCGCCGAAGGATACGCGGCCACGGAGGAAAATAAAGATGAAACCGTCCCAGACTTCAGCCCGCAAGATGGGCTTCACGCTGATCGAGCTTATGGTGGTGATCGCCATCATCGGCATATTGTTCACGCTGGTGTCCCCGCAGATCGGCAAGGCGCGGTTGCGCGGCAAGCTGACGCAGCAGGCGCATCACGCGAAATCAATCGTCGAGGCGGTCGTGGCCAAGGAGTCCGCGAGCCGCTTCAATTCCGGGTGGCCCCAGAGCGCCGGAGAGGAGGAGGACGCGTCCTACGATTCCTCCAACAACTTCCTCGCCGATCTCGTGGAGGAGGGCTATCTCGACGTCGACTATTCCTTTTTCGCCGCGCCCGGCATGACGCCCGCCCGCGGCGAGGAGGAGTTCCGCGCCGGTGGCGACGCGGTCAACGCCTGGTGCGTGGTGCTGGACGTGAACGACACGACCCCCGGCAATTTTCCGGTCGTTTTTCTTAAAAACATGACGGATATCAACGCGATGTCGTTCGATGAAAACGCGGTGCCTTTCGGCCAAAAGGGGTTCGTCTTCGCGACCAAGAACGGCGGGGCCGAAGTCGTCGAGCGGGGCGACATCGAGGAAGCGGGGAATCTGGCGGCCATTTTCGATCTCGACGATCGGTCGGACGTCGACGTGCTGATGCCGTGACATAAAATGTTTTTCATCAAAAGCTCCGTTGGGTATGTTCCGCGGAGTTTTTTGTTTTCAGTAAAGGAGAGTGGTAATGAGGATTTTGGTGGTGGGGAACGGAGGCCGCGAGCACGCGTTGGCCTGGAAACTGGCGAACGATAGCGCCAAACCGGAGATTTTCTGCGCGCCCGGCAACGCCGGAACCGCGGAAGTGGGAACCAATCTGGAACTCGGCGCGACCGATGTCGCCGGGATTCAGGCCTGGTGCGCGGACAACACGCCCGACCTCGTGGTCATCGGCCCGGAAGCGCCGCTCTGCGCGGGACTGACCGATTTGTTGGAAGCCGACGGCATCCGCGTGTTCGGCCCGAACAAAGCCGCGGCGGAGCTGGAAGGCAGCAAGCAGTTCGCCAAAGAGATCATGAAAGCCGCGGGCGTTCCGACCTCCGCCTATGAAACCTTCACCGATCCCGACGCCGCCCGCGCCTACGTCCGCGAACGCGGCGCGCCGATCGTCATCAAGGCCGACGGCCTCGCGGCGGGCAAGGGCGTCACCGTCGCCGAAACGGTCGAGCAGGCCGAGGCGGCGATCATCGACGCGCTCGAAGGCAACGCCTTCGGCGACGCCGGCAGCCGCGTCGTCATCGAGGATTTCCTGGTTGGAGAAGAAGCCTCGATTCTCGCGCTGATCGACGGCGAGAACGTCGTGATGCTCGCGTCGTCGCAGGACCACAAGCGTATTTTCGAGAAGGACGAAGGACCCAACACCGGCGGCATGGGCGCGTATTCGCCCGCGTCGATCGTCAACGAGACCGTGCTGAAGAAGGTGAAGGAAGAGGTGTACGACCGGACGCTCGCGGAGCTGAAGAAGCGCGGCATCACCTACAAAGGCGTGCTCTACGCGGGCCTGATGATCGAAAACGATCAGCCGAGCGTGGTTGAGTTCAATTGCCGGTTCGGCGATCCGGAAACGCAGTGCGTGTTGGCGCGGTGGGATGGCGACATGCTTCCCGCGATCAACGGCGTGATCGATGGAAACCTTTCCGAGGACATGATTCGGTGGAAGGCCGAGCACGGCGTATGCGTCGTGATGGTCGCGGGCGGCTATCCGGGCGATTATCCCAAGGGCGACGAAATCCAGAACCTGGACAAAGCCAACGCGGTCGAGGACACCGTCGTGTTCCACGCCGGCACCGCGCTCGATGCCGACAAGGTGGTCACCGCCGGTGGCCGCGTGCTGGGCGTCACCTCGCTGGGCGCCGATCTGCCCGACGCGCTTTCCAATGCCTACATCGCGGTCGAGAGCGTCAGCTTCCAAGGCGCCTTCTATCGCAACGACATCGCGCATCGTGAACTGAAGCGTCTCGGAATCGATTTTAACAACGAATAGGAGATTCAATCATGGCTGCTAAGAAAAGGCCCACCGTGGCGATCGTCATGGGTAGCAAGACCGACTGGCCCGTAATGGAGTTCACGCGGAACACGCTGAAAGAGTTCGGCATCGAAAGCACCGTCAAAGTAATGTCGGCGCACCGCACCCCGCACGAAGCGACCGAGTTCGCCGAAAACGCGGTCAAAAACGGATATCAGGTCATCATCGGCGCGGCCGGTGGCGCGGCGCATCTATGCGGCGTTCTGGCCGGACACACCATCCTGCCGGTCATCGGCGTTCCGGTCAAAGGCTGGTCGCTCGACGGCATGGACTCGCTGCTCTCCACCGTGCAGATGCCCAAAGGCGTTCCCGTCGCGACCGTCGCGATCGGCAAGGCCGGCGCGATCAACGCCGCGATCCTCGCCGTGCAGATCATGGGCACCGCCGACGCGGCCCTCCGTCGCAAAATGACGGCCTACAAGAAGGCTATGGCCAAGGAAGTTCTCGCGGCCGACGCCGAGCTTCAAAAGGAGCTGGAAGGCTAACGCCTGATCCATGACGTTTGAAACGTGATCCGCTTGCCGCGCGGATCACGTTTTTTTCGCGCGCGCCTCAATCGCCAACGATCACTTCGCCACGCCGGCCTTCGCGAGGATTTTTTCCATCAGGCACCATTTGGTGATGCCGGATTGCAACAGGTTCGCGCCGACGAAGACGGTGAACCATATCCAGTTGGGATGAACCCAGTGAGCGAGCGCCAGCGAGATGAGAATCAACGAGCCGGCGATGACGCGGATCATGTTTTCCATTTTCATGCTCTACCTCCAAGTTGGTGGGAGCATAAGAAAACCACGGAGTTTGTCATAGGTGTTTTCGCGTGAAAGCGCGCCACGTGGTTTGCTCTCTTCGTGGAGGCCTTGGTCAGCGCGCGGATGTTTTGCGGCGGCGCATGTAGTCGAGCTGGAGGGGGAGCGATTTGAACAGGACGGTGTGAAGGTCCTGCTTGGGCCCGCGGTGTTGCTTGTGGACGGGCGGCCGTGCCGCGCGCTTCTCGCCGTAGTAGGCTTCCAGGCATCCGCCGAGCGTGTTGTATGCCGTGTGGTGCTGTTTGATCGCTTTCATGGATTCTCCTTTAAAAATCATTTTCCGTATTTGCGCACGACGGCGCGGACGATGCCGCCGATGCTGAGCGACCGCTCGGGGCGCATGCGAGTGTAGGCAGCGTTCGCGGGATCGAGATAGACGCCGGTCGCGTCCTTTCCGAAGTATTTCAGCGTCCACTCGCCGTCAAGCTGCGCGACGACGATGTCGTTTTGTTTCGGAACGCCGCCTTTTTCCACCAGCACCAGATCGCCGGGTTGAATGCCCGCCTCGATCATCGAATCGCCGCTGACGGTCAGCAGATAGGTGGCCTCAGGGCGGCGCACGAGATATTGATCCAGATTGATCGTGTCGACCAGCTCCTCCTCCGCGGGGGAGGGAAAGCCGGCCTGTACCGAGCCGAGCAGTTTGGTGGAGCCGGTGATCTTCGTGGTCAGCTGAACGCGGTTGTCGCTGCCTTTGTCGAGGTAGCCGAGTTGGAGCAGTTTCTTGACGGGGCCGTAGACCGCGTTTTTGGATTTGTAGCCGAACAGCTCCGCCATTTCGGCGTAGCTCGGCGCGCGGCCCTCCGCTTCGTGGAAAGAGCGAAGCTGTTCGATTTTTTCGGATAGGTTGATTTTGCGCGGCATGGTTTTGGTCCAAGACGAATGAGGAGTGATTACCTCCTTGCGTGTGTGAATGTATGTAAGTGAACGATCGTACAGTAACAAGGCGTTAATGTGATAAAGTTGATTCGGTGACTAAAATAATTAGTATTTATCAATTTATACGTCCACACATCGCGATGTGTGAACATGGCCTTGGGGCGGGGGTGAGCCTGATTCGGCTAGTTTTTTTTCTTGGGGTTGCGCCGTGCGTTTTTCTTGGGTCCGTCGCTTTTCGCGTGCAATTTCCCGCTTTGTCCGGGCGTGAGGCGCCAAGTGGTTTGCTCGCGGATCTTGCTGACGTGCTTCTGTTTGTCGGGCGTGTGCTTGGATTGCACGTTCCCTGAAAAGTTTTTGATCTGCTCGCTGTGGAAGGGGTGTTCCTCGACGACCTCGATGTCTTCGGCGAGGTGGGTTTGGATGTCGCGGAGGTAGCCCTTTTCGGTGGGGTCGCAAAAGCTGATGGCGATGCCGGAGGCGCCGGCGCGGGCGGTGCGGCCGATGCGATGGACGAAGGTCTCTGGCTCGTTTGGCAGGTCGAAGTTGATGATGTGCGAGATGTTTTCGATGTCGATGCCGCGGGCCGCGAGGTCGGTCGCGATCAGCACGGGCGTCTCTCCGGATTTGAAGGCCGCGAGGATATCCTCGCGGTGGCGTTGCTCCTTTTCGCCGTGCAACACGTCGACGGGCAGGGCCTGCTTTTTCATGCTCGCGGTGAGGCGGTCGGCGCCGCGGCGGGTTCGGCAGAAGATGAGAACGCGTTCGTATTCGAGTCGTTGGAGGAGCCAGCTGAGCAGAACGTTCTTGTTGTTCTTCTCCACGTAGTAGAGCGATTTCGCGATGTTCTCGGCCGCGGCGGAAGTCGGGTCGCTCGAAACGACCGACGGTTTTCGCAGGATGCCGTGCGCGAGCGAAAGCGCGTCCTTGGGCATGGTCGCGGAGAAGAAGAGGGCTTGGCGGGTTTGCGGCAGCAGCGGGGCGATCTTTCGGATGTCGGGCGCGAAGCCCATGTCGAGCATGCGGTCGGCCTCGTCGACCACGAACACCTCGACCTGATCGAGCTTGAGCGCCTTGCGTTCGATTAGATCCAGCATGCGGCCGGGCGTCGCGATCAGGATATCGACGCCGAGGCGCAGGGTGAGGATCTGATTCTCGTATTCCGTGCCGCCGTGGACCAGCAGGGTGGTCAGGTCGGTATGCGCCGCGAACTTCTGGATGTTTTCCAGTAGTTGGATGGCGAGTTCGCGGGTGGGCGAGAGGATCAGCGAACGGACGCGTATCTCGCGGGCGGCGGTCCACGTGTCTTCGAGGCGCTCGATGAGGGGCAGCGCGAAGGCGGCGGTCTTGCCGGTTCCGGTGCGGGCCGTGCCGATAATGTCGCGGCCGCTCTGAATCGCGGGAATCGCCGCGGCTTGAATCGGAGTCGGCGTTTCGAAGCCCGCGTCGTCGATGGCGCGCAGGATTTTCTCGTTTTGGATGAGGTCGGAAAATTGCATGGGAGGGAACGTACAGGGGAACGCCGGAACATGAAATCTGAAACTTGCCGCGAAGCGAGGCCCGCGTTCGGGTGGCGCGGAGCGGAGTGGGCTCATTCCGAGCTTGAAACTTGAAACTAATTGACCGGTAATGCGCGCTGAACATTACAGGGCGGGTGAAGCAATGAAAATATTGGTGGCGAGGATTCCGGAAGAGGGCTTTCATTACGAGGGCGAGGAGCCGGGGTCGATTTTGAGTCTTGATGATGAGAAGTTCGTTCGGAATCCAAGCGCGGTGCGGTACAAGCTGTACGCCCAGCGGGTTTCCGATGAGCTCGTGGCGCGCGGGGAACTGGGCGTGGATCTGGAATTGCGGTGCGCAAGATGTTCCGAATTTTTCTCGACAACCGTGGGGGTTTCCGATTTTCTACGCGCTTATCCCGCCCCAGAAGGCACCGACTCGGTGGATCTTACGGACGATTTGCGGGAGGAGATTCTGTTGCATATTCCGGGTTTTCCGGTGTGCGCGGAAGAGTGCGAGGGGGTATGTCCCCAATGCGGCGCGGACCTTAACAAGGGCGCCTGCGAGTGTGAAGTGGAAGAACGTCCAAACGCCTGGTCGGCTTTGGACGGTTTGAATTTATAGAACGCAAGGAGGATCGCCATGGCGGTACCAAAGAGAAAAACTTCTAAAAGCAAGTCCGCGAGCCGCAAGGCTCAGAACACCAAGAAGCCGATCGCTCGCGCTTCTTCCTGCTCCCAGTGTGGAGCGCCGGCTCAGCCGCATCACGCGTGCAAAAGCTGCGGATACTACAACGGACGTCAGGTGCTCACGGTCGCTACTGAAGAGTAGAAACCGATGCGGATCTCGATAGACGCGATGGGGGGCGATTTCGCTCCCCGAGAAATCGTCGCCGGAACGCTCCGGGCCGCTGAAGAGCTTCAGGGTCTGGAGAAACTTTTTCTGGTGGGCGACGAAACCGCCATCAAGGCCGAGCTCGCCAAGCACAAGGGACCCGTTCCCGCGTGCGTCGAAATCGTTCATTGCACCGAAGTGGTGGAAATGGGCGAATCCCCGGCCGTGGCGATCCGTCGCAAAAAGGACTCCTCCATCTCCCGCTCCATCGAGCTGGTGAAGGATGGCAAGGCCGACGCGATTTTTTCCGCGGGCAACACGGGCGCGGCCGTCGCGGGCGCGACCTTGAAGTTGCGCACGCTCAAAGGCGTCGCCCGTCCGGCGATCGCCGCCGTGATTCCGACATCCAAAGATCCCTTCGTGCTGCTCGACGCGGGCGCGAATCCCGACAGCACGCCCGAGATGATTCAGCAATACGCCGTAATGGGCAGCATCTACATGCGCGAGATCATGGGCGTCGAAAACCCATCCGTGGGCCTGTTGAGTATTGGCGAGGAAGAGGCCAAGGGCAACGAAACCACCAAAAAGACGTTTGGTTTGTTGGGGGGGTCGAATCTCAACTTCATCGGCAACGTTGAAAGCCGCGATTTGTTTCAGGGCAAAGTGAACGTCGCCGTGTGCGACGGATTCGTCGGAAACGTGGTGTTGAAGACCAGCGAGGCCGTCGCGAAAATGATTTCCAGCTGGCTCAGAAGAATGTTCCACAGCACGCCTCTGCGGAAACTGGGTGGTTTTCTCGCCAAAGATGTTTTCACCGAAATGAAGTCGCACGCCGACCCGTCCAGCTATGGCGGCGCGCCGTTGCTTGGCGCCAACGGCATCGTCATCATCGGGCACGGCTCGTCGAACGCCTTCGCCACCTTCAACGCGATTCGCGTGGCCTCCGAGGCGATCAATCACGATCTAAACCATTTGATCGAAGCGGATCTACAGCGTATAAACGCTGGAACCTAAGTATTTTCACGGAACACTTTCATGGATTCTAAACGCGTGGTTTCAATCATTGGGACGGGTTCCTACGTGCCTGAAAAGGTGCTGACGAACCAAGATCTCGCCGAGATGGTCGAGACCACCGACGAGTGGATCCACTCCCGCACCGGCATGCGCGAGCGGCATATCGCCGCGGACGGGCAGGCCACTTCCGATCTTGGCGCCGCGGCCGCCGAAAAAGCCATCGCCGACGCCGGAATCTCCGTGGACGAGATCGATTTGATCATCGTCGCGACGCTTTCGCCCGACATGTTTTTCCCCAGCACCGCCTGCTTCGTGCAGGATAAGATCGGCGCGAAAAACGCTTTTTGCTACGACCTCGGCGCCGCCTGCTCCGGGTTCCTCTACGCGCTCGAGACGGCCAAAAACCAGATCGCCGCGGGCGCCGTCAAAACGGCGTTGGTGATCGGTTCCGAGAAAATGAGCACCTTCATCGACTGGGAAGACCGCTCCACCTGCATTCTCTTCGGCGACGGCGCGGGCGCGGCGGTGCTTCAAGCCGGCGGCGAAGGCCGCGGCGTGATGGACGCCGTGATGGGATCCGACGGATCGCTGGCCGATCTGCTCTGGACGCCCGGCGGCGGCAGCCGCAACCCGATCTCGCGCGAGATGATCGACCAGAAACAGCATTTTTTGAAGATGCAAGGCCGCGAGGTGTTCAAGCACGCCGTCGTCCGCATGGGCGACACCGTCCTTCAGGCGCTGGAAAAGAACGGCGTTTCAAGCGACGACATCAAATGCTTCATCCCGCACCAAGCCAATGTGCGCATCATCGACTCGATCGCCAAGCGGCTCGGCGTGGTCGGCCGCATGTACACCAATGTTGAAAAATACGCCAACACCTCCTCGGCCGCGCTCGCGATCGCGCTGGACGAAGCCGTGAAGGATGGAGCCATCGTCAAGGGCGACCTCGTCGTGCTAACCGTGTTCGGCGGCGGTTTCACGTGGGGCGCGAACGTTTTGGAGTGGAACAAGTAATGAAACGAGCGATTGTTTTTCCCGGACAGGGATCTCAGGTTGTGGGCATGGGCAAGGACCTCGCGGACGCGATTCCGGAATGCCAAGCCCTGTTCGATCAAGCCAACGAAATTCTCGGCTACGATCTCGCGGCCATCTGTTTCGAGGGGCCGCAGGAAGAGTTGAACAAGTCCAACCACGCGCAGCTCGGCATCTTCGTCGCCAGCGCCGCGGCGTTTAAGGCGTTGGAGCTCAAGCAACCCGATTTGGACTACGCCGTCCTCGCCGGCCACAGCCTCGGCGAGTGGACCGCGCTGTACGTCGCCGGCGTCGTGAGTTTCGAGGACGCCATCAAGATTTTGAAAGCCCGCGGCGAGTTCATGCAGGCCGCCTGCGAGGCCAACCCCGGCGCCATGCTCGCGGTCATGAATCTCGACGGCGACAAGCTGGTGGAGATCGCCGCGGAAGCCGGTTGCCACGTCGCGAACTTCAACTCGCTGGCGCAGACCGTGCTGTCCGGAACCGCCGAATCGATCGACAAAGCCGAAGCGCTTTGCAAGGAAGCCGGCGCCAAGCGCGCGATTCGCCTGCCGGTCGCGGGCGCCTTCCATTCGCCGCTGATGCGCCCGGCCGCGGACCAAATGAACGAATTTCTTTCGGGCGTCGAACTCGGCGCGCCGAACAAGCCGGTCCTCTCCAACGTCACCGCGGCCGCGCACGAAGCCGCCTCGGTTCAGGAGAACATGGTGAAGCAGATCACCTCCTCCGTGCGCTGGGTCGCTTCGGTCCAGCAGCTCGTCGCGGATGGCGTCGAAGAGATCGTCGAATGCGGGCCCGGCAAGGTGCTCGCGGGGCTTATAAAGCGGATTGACAAGACGGTCGCGGTTCGTAACATCGGCCAGCTCACGGATTTTGAAAACAAATAGGGGATAGATATGTTTGAATTGAACGACAAAGTGGCGATGGTCACCGGCGCCGCCCGCGGCCTCGGGCAGGCGATCGCGGTCAAGCTGGCCGAAGCCGGCGCGGACATCGCGCTATGCGACCTGAACGCCGAATGGCTCGAGGAGACCGCCGGCAAGGTCAAGGCCATTGGCCGCCGCGTGGAATGCTACGCCGTGAACGTGGCCGAAGGCGACAGCGTGACCGAAGGCGTGAAAGCCATCACCAAGGATTTTGGAAAAATCGACGTGCTCGTCAACAACGCCGGCATCACCAAGGACGGCCTGCTGATGCGCATGAGCGAGGACGACTGGGACGCGGTGTTGAACGTGAACCTCAAAGGGGTTTTCCTCTGCACCAAAGCCGCGTCGCGCGTCATGATGAAGCAGCGTTCCGGCACGATCGTGAACATCGCTTCCGTTATTGGTTTGATGGGCAACGCCGGACAGGCGAACTACGCGGCCTCCAAGGGCGGCGTGATTTCTTTCAGCAAGACCGTCGCGAAAGAGCTGGCGTCGCGCAACGTGCGTTGCAACGCGGTCGCTCCCGGTTTCATTCGCACCGCGATGACCGACGCGCTGGAGCCCGAAGTGCAGGACAAGATGAAGGAATTGATTCCGCTCAGCCGCTTCGGCGAGCCGGAAGACGTGGCCAACGTCGTGTTGTTTTTGGCAAGTGACGCCTCCGCGTATGTTACGGGACAAGTCCTCTCGACATGCGGCGGCATGGTAATGTAACGTTTGTACGTGTAACCTAGGAAAAGGAGATTAGAAATGGCACTTGAAGATAAAGTAAAAGACATCATTATTGAGCAGCTCGGCGTCAACGCCGACCAGGTTGTTGAAGGCGCGTCTTTCATTGAGGATCTGGGAGCCGACTCCCTCGACACCGTCGAGTTGGTCATGGCTTTCGAAGAAGAATTCGGCGCTGAAATTCCGGACGAAGACGCTGAAAAGCTCTCTTCCGTCGGCGGCGTTATCAGCTACCTGAAGGAAAAGGGTTTCGAGTAAACCCTGCCAGTTGATTTAGTAATGGCCGGAACCGCTCGCCCGCGGGCGTTCCGGCCATTTAAGCATGTGATAAGATCGGGGATCGGGATATGAGTGGACGTAAAGTTGTGGTAACCGGGTTGGGCGTTGTTTCTCCCATCGCGAGCGAACTCGACAAATTTTGGGAAGGCATCAAAAACGGCCAGTCCGGAATCCGTCGCGTCGAGAACGTGGAGGATATCGATCAGTATCCCGTAACCATCGGCGGCGAGGTCCGCGATCTGGACGTCGCCAAATACATCGACGCCAAAGACGCCCGCAAAATGGATCCATTCTCCATTTATGGCGTCGCGGCCGCGATCAAGGCCATTGAGGATTCCGGTCTTGATGTGAACGCGGTCGATCTTGAGCGCGTGGGCGTCATCGCCAGTTCCGGCATCGGCGGCATGCAGTACATGCAGGATCAGTGTTTCCGCGCCTACAAAGGCGGACCCCGTCGGGTATCGCCGCAGCTCATTCCCCAGATGATCGTCAATATTCTCTCCGGATACATCTCGATCAAATACGGTTTTAAAGGCCCCAATTTCTCCGTCACCAGCGCCTGCGCCTCCGGTACGCACTCCATTGGCGAAGCCATGCGCATGATTCAATATGGCGACGCCGACGTCATGCTTGCGGGCGGTTCCGAGGCGTCCGTGGCGATGCTTGGCATCGCCGGTTTCGCGGCGCTTCGCGCCACGAGTCGCCGCAACGACGATCCCGAAGGCGCGTCGCGTCCGTTCGACAAAGAGCGCGACGGATTCGTTATGTCCGAAGGCGCGGGCATTCTTGTTCTAGAGGAAGAAGAGCACGCCTTGAAACGCGGCGCGACGATCTATTGCGAAGCCGCCGGCTACGGACGCACCGCCGACGCGTACCACATCACCGCGCCCGCCGAGGAAGCGGTTCAGGCCGGTCGCGGCATGTCGCTCGCGATTTCCGATGCCGGGCTGAAGCCCGAGGACATCGACTATATCAACGCGCACGGCACCTCCACGCCCTACAACGACAAGGGCGAAACCCTCGCCATCAAGCGCGCGTTGGGCGAAGAGTTGGCGTATAAAGTGGCCGTCAGTTCCACCAAATCCATGACCGGGCACATGCTCGGCGCGGCCGGTGGCGTCGAGGCCGCGATCTGCGCGCTCGCGATTCGCGACGGCATCGCTCCGCCGACCATCAACTACACCACGCCCGACCCCGACTGCGATCTGGACTATGTTCCAAACGTCGCGCGGAAAATGGAAATCAAGGCCGCCCTGAGCAACTCGCTCGGTTTCGGCGGGCACAACGCCACGCTCTGCTTCACCAAGCGCGGCTAGATTCCACCCGGGTGGAAAATGAAAAGGCGTTCCGCGGCCGCGGGGCGCCTTTTGTTTTTACGGCTTCCAATGCGCCGCGGAAAACGGCATCGTTTTCGGCTTATGAGAAAACTTGAAGAGAAGATCTTGAGCCGCGCGGAAATGATCGCCGAGCGGGCCCGTTTGAAAGAGGCCGGAACAGTTCTTTCGTTCACCAACGGCTGTTTCGACATTCTGCACCCGGGTCACGTGACCTATCTCCAGTTCGCCCGCGAGCAGGGCGACGCGCTGGTGCTGGGCATGAATTCCGACGCGTCGGTGCGCCGCAACAAAGGCGACGATCGGCCGATCGTCCACGAGGAGGACCGCGCCAAAGTGATCGCCGCGCTGGAGTGCGTTGATTACGTGGTTTTGTTCGACGAGGACGAACCGCGCGAGCTGATCGCGGCGTTGCTGCCGGACGTGCTGGTGAAGGGCGAGGATTGGGCGCACTACGTCTCCGGCCGCGAAGAGGTCGAGGCCGCCGGCGGCAAAGTCGTGCTCGCGAAGATGGTCGAAGGCCGATCCACCACCAACGTGATCGG
>JARFRL010000045.1 GCA_029287275.1 Pontiella desulfatans | reverse complement strand
CCCTTTTTCATCTTCGACACGAGATCGCGGGTGATCAGCTTCGGCGCGCGCGCGCCGGGAATCAGGACGGAACCCACCACGAGGTCGGCCAGCATCGCGTACCGTTCGATGGCGTTCGGCTCGCAGAATACCGTCGTGACGTTCGGCGGCATGACGCCGTCCAACTGGCGCAACCGATCCAGATTGACGTCCATGATCGTGACGTTCGCGCCGAGACCCGCCGCGACGGCGGCGGCGTTGGAACCCACCACGCCCGCGCCGAGAATCAGCACGTCGGCCGGCGCGACGCCCGTAACGCCGCCGAGCAGGATGCCGCGGCCCATCATGGGTTTCTCGAGGCACTTCGCGCCTTCCTGAATCGATAGCTTGCCCGCGACCTCGCTCATAGGCGTGAGCAGCGGAAGGCGTCCGCGCGCGTCGGCCAGCGTTTCGTACGCGACCGCGGCGACGCTTTTCTCCAGACATCGCGTCGTGAGCGCTTTCGAGCTCGCGAAGTGGAAATAACAAAAGAGGATCTGATTTTCGCGCAGGCGATCGATCTCTTCGGGTTGTGGTTCCTTCACCTTCACGATCAGTTCGGCGCGGTGAAAAAGCTCGTTCGGGGAATCCACGATTTCTCCGCCGACGGCGACGTAGTCCGCGTTGCTGAAGCCGCTGCCGCGTCCCGCGTCGTTTTCGATCAACACGTCGTGGCCGTCCTGAACCAGCAGTTGAACGCCAACCGGCAGCATCGCGACGCGATACTCGTCGGCTTTGACTTCCCGCGGCACGCCAATGATCATCTCATGACTCCCTTTTTGACAGGATAACAGGATTTACAGGATGGGATGGAGCGAGCTTTCTGAATTTACGTTTCACTTGAACTTTTTCAGGTCCGAAATTGATGAGCAATCCGGTTTCAATTCCCGTCGCGACCAAATAATTTACGAGTTGAACTTCATGCGCGGCGACGAGTTTGGAGGCGGACTTAAGCTCCAGAATGATTTTTTCCTCAACGACGATGTCGGCGAAGAACTCACCCACGATTTGATCGTCATATCGGATAATGATGGGCTGTTGTGATTTCGCGCGGAATCCGGCTTCGCTCAATTCGATCAAAAGACACTTTTCGTAAACTGATTCCAGAAACCCAAATCCCATGCGGTTATACACCTTGAACGCGGCCCCGATGATTTTCTCCGTCAGTAGCATGTGTTCCATGAAACAATCCTGTGAATCCTGTTATCCTGTCCAATATTAAACTTCGGTTTCCCAGTTCTTGCATCGCTCGACGGCCTCGCTCCATTTGGCGAAGCGGGCTTCGGCCTCGTCGGCGCTGATGGAGGGCTCGAACACGCGGTCGATTTCCTGAACGTTGGCGAGGTCGTTGAGACCGTCCCAGAATCCCACGGCCAACCCGGCCAACGCCGCGGCGCCGAACGCGGTGGTCTCGATGAGCTTGGGGCGTTCGACGGGAACTTGCAGCAGGTCGGCCTGAATTTGCAGCAGCAGGTTGTCCGCGGTCGCGCCGCCATCCACCCGCAAGGCTTCCATGGGGCGGCCGACGTCGTTTTGCATGGCGCGCAGGACTTCCATGGATTGGAAACAAATGGCTTCCTGCGCGGCGCGCGCGATGTGGGCTTTGCCGGATCCGCGGGTCAGGCCGATGATCGTTCCGCGGGCGGTGGGATCCCAGTGCGGGGCGCCAAGCCCGGCGAAGGCGGGGACGAGATAAACGCCGCCCGTGTCCGGAACGGACGCCGCGAGCGTCTGAATGTCCGCGGAGGATTCAATGACGCCGAGTTCGTCGCGCAGCCATTGAACGACGGCGCCGCCAATGAAGACCCCGCCTTCCAACGCGTAGTTCACCGAGTCGCCGCGTTTCCACGCCACGGTCGTCAGCAGTTTGTTTTTCGACGCGACGGGTTGGTCGCCCGTGTTCATCAATAGAAAGCAGCCAGTTCCGTAGGTGTTTTTCGCCATGCCCGTTTGATGACAAGCCTGCCCGAACAGCGCGGCCTGTTGATCGCCCGCGATGCCCGCGAGGGTTGAGCCGCATTCGCAGAGATAGCGGTCGACGGTTCCGTAGACCTCGCTCGAGGCGCGGACCTCGGGCATCATGCTGACGGGAATGTCCAGCAGTTCGAGGAGGTCCGCGTCCCAATCCAAATCGTGGATGTTGAACAACAGCGTCCGCGAGGCGTTGGAGACGTCGGTGATATGCCGCGCGCCGTTCGTTAGTTTCCAGACGAGCCAGGAGTCGATGGTGCCGAACGCGAGCTCGCCGGCCTCCGCCTGTTTCCGCGCGCCTTCAACGTTGTCGAGCAACCACTTGATTTTGGTTCCGGAAAAGTAGGGGTCGAGATAGAGGCCGGTTTTCTCGTGAAAGAGGGTTTCCGCGCCATCCGCTTTAAGCCGCGCGCAGAGGTCCGTGGTTCGACGGTCCTGCCAGACGATCGCGTTGTGAATCGGCGTGCCGGTCTTCCGGTTCCAGACGACGGTGGTTTCGCGCTGGTTGGTGATGCCGATCGCGGCGATGTCCTCGCAATGAACGCCCGCGTGGCGCATCGCGTCCCGCGAGGTGTCTTGCTGTGTTTCCCAAATCTCCTCGGGGTCGTGCTCGACCCAGCCGGGGCGGGGATAGTGTTGCTTGAATTCCCGACGCGCGACGGCGCGGATTTTTCCCGCGTGATCGAAAACAATGGACCGGGAGCTGGTGGTGCCTTGATCGAGCGCTAGAACACATTTCATGTTCGTCAGTATAAATTCCGGTCGGAAGATTTGAAGAATTATCTGTCTGTAAAACGGCGCTTATCCAAAAGGTAGTCGGGACGGACGTCTTGCATGGAATGGAGCATTTTTTTTCCAATGCTCGGAAAATCGGCGTCGAGCTTCTTCAGCATGCGCTCCAAAAAGGCGCGGTCGCCGTTTTCATCCAGTTGATCCGAATAATCGCATTGGCCCACATCAGGAAACCCGCGCGCTTGCGCGCATTGTTCGATCAGATCCTTCGGCGCGTAGCACAGCGGCCGAATCACCCGTTTCGTTCCGCCGTCCGCGGGCACGTTCGGGCCCATGGTTTTCAGGCCGGTGCCGCGGAACAGGCCCATCAGGAGGCTCACGCACAGATCGTCGCGATGATGGCCCAGTACCAGTTTGTTGGCGCCGATCTCGTCCGCGTAGCCATGAATGAACCCGCGGCGAAGACGGGAGCAGAGCGCGCAGGGCCGGTCCTCGGCTTCCTTTTCGAGAATCAGCTTGGCGATCGGGGTTTTAATGATTTTCAAGTTCCATCCCTGTTCCGCGGCGTACGCCGCGAGAGGAGCGTGGCTGATTCCGGCGAAGCCTTCGTCGATCGTAACCGCGAACAGCTCGAACTTGATTGGCGCGCGTTTTTGGAGTCGGCGCAACACGTGCGCGAGCATCATCGAGTCGACGCCTCCGCTGACGCCCACCAGCAGGCGGTCGCCTTCCTGAATCATGTCATAGTCCGCGATGGCCTTTCCGGCCAGTCGGTGAAGTCGCGCGGGGAGGTCTGATTTCTTCATGGTTCATATATAACCGCGGCTGAGCGCCTCGTCAGTTATATTCAGCGAATGGAGTAAAATATCCTAAAATACGACATGTTGGCCCGCGTGTTGCTTTATACGCTGACTTTTAATCGAAAACGGGTTTCGCTGAAGGGACCTGCCGCGCTCATGAGCACGTTTTGTCGTGACGGGGCGCTGTTTTGGGAAGCATGGATTATGAATTTTAAGTATTGGGTATCGCGTCGGGCTATTCGCCTTGGACGTTTGGGACTGGGTTTTTCGTGCGTCTTGGCGTTTTCACAAGGAGCCATCGCGGGGAATAAAACCTGGACGGGCTCCGTTAGCGCGGAGTGGCATGTGGCCGACAATTGGGACAAAAGCGGAGTGCCGACCGCGAATGACAACGTGGCCATACCGGATCATCCAAAGAGTGGCCGATTTCCCGTGCTCAGCGCGGAGTCCGGCGTGGTCGCGGTGAAAAAGCTGGAGATCTCATCGAACGCGGTCGTGACGCAAACCGGCGGTACGCTTCAGCTGGATGGCGATTTTAAAAACACCGGAATCTTCAGCGCGACGGGCGGCGGGTTGGCGCTTGTAAAAACGGGTGGATTGTTCGCGTTCGACTTTTCGACGGGATCCAATCAATTCCATGATGTCACGATCGCGTCTGGCGTGACCGTCAGGTTCGGCCACAAAAGCCCCGCGGTCATACACGTGAGCGGGGACTGGGTTAATAACGGGACGGCCGACCTTAGCGGCAAGGACGGCGTGGTCGTTTTCAATGGAGCGGAAGCCCAAAGCGTCGGAGGGGTTTATTCCACGACGTTTAACGACATGCGCGTGAACAACGCCGAAGGGGTGACCGTTTCGACCAACACGCCTTCTTTGATCATAGAGGGAGCGCTCTCCGCCGGAGATAGCGTTTTGAATAACGTGGTTCTGAACCCCGGCGAATCCGTGCCCTCGAATGAAATCTCCGGAATGGAATTGCACGCGTTTCTGGCCGCGGAAGGTGTCGTGGTTGAATGGGTGTCGCCCGCCGCGGAAACCGGAGCGAGCGTGTCGCTTGAGCTGCTCGATC
>JARFRL010000491.1 GCA_029287275.1 Pontiella desulfatans | reverse complement strand
TTTTCCACGCTCCAATGCGGAAACAGCCGCGCGTCCTGAAAGACCAGGCCGATGTCGCGTTTGTGCGGTGGAACGAAAATGTGACGGTTGGCGTCGAACAGCGTTTTCCCATCGAGCTCGATACGCCCGCCGTCCGGCCGCTCGAGCCCCGCGATGGCGCGGAACAGCGAGCTCTTGCCGCAGCCCGACGGCCCGAAGACGCCCAGCGCCGAGTCAAAGCATTTGAACGCGGCGTCCAGCAGGAAGCTTCCCTGCTTCATGTAAATGTCAACGTCGAGTTTCACGGGCGAGCTTTCGTTTCGCTTTCAAGGTCAGTAGTTCGGAAATCACCAGACTCGCGAAGCAGAGGATCAGCGAGAAAATCACCAGCCGCGCCGCGGCCGTCTCCTCGCCGGGCGCCTGCAGCGCGGAATAAATCGCCAACGGCAGCGTCTGGGTGGAACCCTCCACGTTGCCCGCGAAGGTGATGGTCGCGCCGAACTCGCCCAGACTGCGGGAAAACGCGAGCAGCACGCCGCCGAGAATGCCCGGCCACGCCAGCGGAAGCGTGATCTTCATGAACACCCGCGCCGGCGCGTAACCCAGCACGCGCGCCGCTTCCTCCAGCCGCTGGTCCACCATCGAAACCGCCAGCCGAACCGAGCGCACCGCCAGCGGAAACGCGACGATCGCCGAAGCCAGCACCGCGCCTTGCCACGTGAACACCAGCCGGACGTCGAAGTATTCCGCGAGCCACTTTCCCAAAACCCCGTTGCGACCGAACGTGACCAACAGCAGATACCCCGTCACCACCGGCGGAATCACCAACGGCGCGTGAACCAGGCTTTCAAAAAAAAGTTTGCCGCGGAACTCCCGCCGCGCGAAGAGCCAGCCCACCAACGTCGCGGGAACGGCCGTGACCAACGCCACGCCGAGCGCGACTTTCAGCGAAAGCCACACCGCGCTCCATTCGGTTGGGGTCAAGTTCATCATTATTTTTTCAACACGAAGGCGGGAAGAGCACGAAGAAAAAATCGAATCGCGGTTCCGCTTCGTGAACTTCTCTTCTTCGTGGTGCTAATCTCGCGCATCGGTGAATCCGTGTTTCTTTAGAATGGCTTTGGCTTTATCGGATTTCAGGAACTCCAGAAATCTCAAAGCGGATTCTTTTTCCGAACACGCGGCGACGGGGTAGACGATCGGCCCGTGCGAATCGGCGGGAAACGTTCCAACGACGCGAAGTCCCGCGGCCTTGGCGTCCGTGGCGTAGACGATGCCCGCCTCGACCTCGCCGCGCTGAACGTAGAGCAGCGCGGTCCGAACGTTGGAGGACATGATGAGCTTGGGGCGCCACGCCGCGAGCCAACCCATGTGGGCCAACGCCTCCTCCGCGTAGATGCCCGCGGGCACGCTCTTGAAATCGCCGACCGCGACGCGGCCGTTCAGCACTCCGTCGAACTTCAGCGTGGAGCCGGGCGGGGCGACTAGCACGAGCGCGTTGGCGGCGCAGTTGAAGCGCCCGTGGAGGTTCGCCGCGCCGGTCGATTCCAGCCAGTCCATCCATCTCTCGTTCGCTGAAAGAAAGACGTCGGCCGGGGCGCCGGCATCGATCTGGCGGGCCAGCGTGCCGGACGACGCGAAGTTGAAACGAACGGATTCGCCGCCGTCCATTTCGTGGGCGGCGGCGATTTCCTTCAGCGCGTCCGTCGCGCTCGCCGCGGCGAAGACCGAAAGATCGGCGCGCGCGGCGAGGACGCCACAGAACGTGATAAGCATGACCAGAGTTTTCTTCATGAACGCGTCGCGTAAATTATCGCGAACGATCGGCGCGTCAAGCTTTCTGGTCATGGAATCGTCATTTACGCGATTTCGAGTTCGCTGGTGTCCTCACCGTCCTCGATCGCGTCGAGGATGGCGTCCATTTTTTCCTCGTCGATCTGGCCGAACCATTTTCCTTCCGGATACATGACCATCACGGGGCCTTCGGTGCAGATCTTGAGGCAGCCGCATCCGGAGACCTGCGCGTCCATGCCGCGGTCGAGGATTTCGGATTCGAGATACGCGAGCAGATCGCCCGCTTCCTTGGAGTTGCAGGCCCCCTGCGCCTGGCCGCTGACGCGGTAGGAGTTGCAGATGAAGAAGTGTTTTTCCGGTTTCGCTATTGGCATGGTGTTTCCCCCTGGGTTGTTAGTTGGTTTTAAGTGTTAAGCTTTAGGTCTTACGTTCGTGAAGCGTGACGATTGAGTCGTGATTTTTCTTTTCCTGATTGTTCCGTCCGCGAAGTTTTTCACGTTTCACGTTTCACGTTTCACGTTTCACGTCTCACTTACCCGCACCCGCCGCCGTCGCCGGCGCATTTCTCGCCGCATTTGGTGGGGCGGATGGGGGCGCGGATTTCCTCGCCGGCGTAGATGCGCTCGAGCGCTTCCTCGATCAGCCCTTCCATCACGACCACCTTGATGCCGGAGTCGCGGAGTACCTTCGTGGGTTTGGGGCCGATGCCCGAGACGAGAAGGGCGCGGCAGTCTTTGAGCGTGGCGCCCACTTCCGCCCAGCGCTCGTCGCCTCCGCCCTTCGTGGGCAGGGCCCGTACTTCCCGCGGCTGGACGTTCGCGGTGTTC
>JARFRL010000442.1 GCA_029287275.1 Pontiella desulfatans | reverse complement strand
GACGTCGCTTTCGTTGGCCATGTCCTTGAGAAGATCTTCCAGTCCCTGAGAAGGTTCCTCGGAAATGGATTCGATGGCGCCGAGAATCTCGCTTTCCAGCGCGACGAGCGGAACCAATTCAAGCCGGGTGCCCGAGGCGATCGTTTCGCGGCCGACGATGTCGAACGGGTCGGCCATGGCGATGCTGAGGCGCCCCTCGAGTTTCGCGAGGGGAACGGCCTTCAGTTCTTTCCATTTATCGCGGGGAATCAGGTCGAAAAGTTCGCGGTCGGGCGTGAACGCGGCGAGCGCCATGGGCCGGATGTCAAGATACGCCGCGGTCGCGAGCACCATGTCGAGATCCGAAACCACGCCTTGTTCGATCAACAGCCGCTCCAGCGGCACGTTGGAAAGGTCCGCTTCCTTTTCGGCTTCCTCGAAGATTTCCGCCTCGATCGGGCGGATTCGCTTCAGGCAGTCCATTAAACTTTTCGCGTTCGTGTTCATATAAATAACGGGTCCGATTGGGTTCGTATTGGGTCTACTCTAGCAATCGCCATGCCGACCGGCGGAAAAGTCGGGGCGCGGGCTAGGGGTCTTCGCGACGGAACCCTATTTTTAATGGCCGAAACGGCCCGAAAAAGCGAAGTGGCCCGTGAACTGCTAGATTGCGGGCGAATGTTTTATATGGAGAACGACATGGCGAACACCAACATTGACCTGAACCTCGCGGACAGCATCGCGATGCTTGAACAGATTCTCGAAGTGATGCCCCAAGACACCGAGGCGTTGAAGGCGGTATACGGCGCGTACGCCAAAAGCGGCGAAAGCGAGCGGGCGTTTGATTATCTGAAGCGCTTGGCCGAAGTGGCTTCCAGCCTCGGGGACGGCGTTACGCTCGCGTTCGTTCGGCAAGAGTTTCCAAAATTTGAAACGACCTACCCTTCGGAAGTCGCCGCCCGGCTCGCCCGTTTGCGCGCCTTGGAAGTGGAAGCGCCCGCGCCGCGCGCCGCCGACGCGTCGGACTGCGAGCCAACGCCAAAGACGACCGAACGTGACATTAGCGAGGAACTCGCGCTGGCGTGGCGACTCTACGAGGATAACCAGCTCACGCAAGAGGAGTATTCCAGCGTGCTGCACGACTTGACGGAGGTTTCCACCAATGAGGTGGATGTGCCTGTCACTGTGTTGCATGTCTTGAATGATCGCGGCTTCACGCAAATGAATCGAATCATGACGTATCTTTCGACCCGCGCCGGCGTACCGTATCTCACGCTGTCGAATTTCGAGCTGGAAGAACGGATGGCCGAGGCGCTTCCCATGGAATTCGCCGGGCGCGACGGCGCGCTGCCCTTCGCGTTTTTAGGAACCGATCTTTTGGTGGGCGTGTTGAATCCGTTCAATCACGACCTGGTTGAAATGGTGGAGAGCGAGACTGGTCATCGGTGCCATACGTATCTGATCGGTCCGGAGGATTACGACGCCGCGCTCGAACGCCTGAGAAACCTCAACCGAGCCGCTTAGTTCTTCAAATCGACCGAGAGGAGTTTCGTCTCTCCCTGATATTCCACGAGGACGTTGTTCTCGCGGACTTCGACCAAGCGCGCTTTTCCCTCGATCAACTGGCCCGGATTAATCGGCTTTCCGTTGATGATCGCGAACCCGCCGCTTCCATCCGCCGAGGTGCCAAAGCCCGTTAATTTGAGTTTCGGCCAACGCGCTTTTCCATCGCGTTTGCCGAACAAGTTGATGCCCGCGGATTTCGGTTTTGCCTCGGGGTCGACCTCCACGATCTCCTGCTTCACGTCCTCCGGCGCGGCCTCTTTTTTGAAAATGTGCTTAAGCGCGCCCAAGTTGAATCCCGCGTTCGTCTCTCCGCTTGTTGCCAGAGAATCATTCGCCGCGAAGCCTTTTTTCGCGAGTTCGTTCACATGG
>JARFRL010000070.1 GCA_029287275.1 Pontiella desulfatans | reverse complement strand
CGAGCTTGAAACCCTCGCGTCGAAGGGCCTGGTCGAGTTCGACATCACGCTGGGCGAGGCGCTGTCCAGCGCCTTGACGAACCGACTGGATTTGGTCAACGCGCGCATGCAGGTGGAGGACAAGGCGCGTAAGTTGGAGATTCAACAACGCGATTTCCTGCCCGATTTGGACGTCGCGTATCGGGCGTCCTCGCTGCAAGGCGGATCCGCCGACGTCAGCCAGAGTTTGAGCGTTGATCTGGATCTTCCGTTCGACTGGACCGAGAAACGCAATGATTTCCGCGTCGCCCAGATCACGCTGGAACGAGAGGTTCGGGCGCTCGCGCGGGACGAGGACGAGGTGAAGCGCGACGTGCGCGATCTGTGGCGCAAGCTGGAGCGAAACCGCTCCGTCTACAACAACCGCTTGTTGAGCGTGAAGCTTTCGACGCGCACGGTGGAGCAAACCTCGTTGTCGCTGAAGCAGGGCAAGGCGCTGACGCGCGATTTGTTGGACGCGGAGGACGGGTTGACCGACGCGCGAAACGCGGCGACGCTGGCGTTGGTTGATTTCACGATCAACCGAATGCGGTTCTGGAACGCGATTGAACGATTTGAAGTGGATCCGAAAGGAATGTGGTATGAGCGAACTGAAGAACCTGTGGCAACGCCGTAACGTCAAAATCACAACCGTGCTCGTTGTTGGGTTGATCGGCTGGTTTTCCCTTAAACCGCGCGAGGACGCGGCGCGCGTGGATATGGACACGGCGCACCTGTGCCGCGCGGCGCGCGGCGATTTGGTGGTGAGCATTCTGCAGTCGGGGGAACTCAACGCGAAAAGCAGTCGGCATATCCTGAACGAAGCCTTTCGCGACGCGAAGATCACGGAGATCGTCGAGGACGGCAGCACGGTGACCAATGGGCAGTTGTTGTTCGAGTTGGAGTCCAGTCAGCTGATGGAGCGTTATCTGGACCAGCAATCCGATGTGGCGCAAGCCGAGGCCGGCCTCAAGTCGGCGCAGGAAAACCTGGAGATCGCGAAGCTTAAAAACGCGACGGACATCGATTCGGCCGAGCTAAGGGTGGAGCTGGCGCGGCTGGACCTGGAGAAATACAACGAGGCCGAGCGCGAGCAGACCACGCTCAAGGCGCAGTCCGACATCGCGCTGGCCGAGGAGGAGTTGAAGCGCGCCCGCAGCGATCTGGAGGGCACGCAGGAACTCTACGACAAAGGCTTCGCGAACAAGAACGATTTGGATTCCGACAAGCTCGCCGTTCAGCGAAAAGAGATCGAGGTGCGCAACAAAACGACGGATCTGCAGATTCTGATCGATTACACGCAGCCGAAAAGACAGATGGAACTGGTTAACGCGGTATCCAACGCGGTTTCGGCGCTGGAACGCCTGCTCAAAACCATCGACTCGGAAATCCAGAGCAAGGAGGCCAGTATCGAGTCGAACAAGACGCGCTTGGAAATCGAGCGCAATCAGCTGGTCACGAAAGAGCAGGAGTTCGCGAACACGAAAGTCCACGCCGATTTCGACGGGCAGGTCTTTTATCCGCAGGATCGCCGGTCGGCAAAAATCGAAAAAGGCGCGACGGTGAACATGCGCCAGAAAATCCTTTCCTTTCCGGATTTGACCGCGTGGGACCTGAGGGTCGGGGTTCCCGAGGCCATGATAGACAAGGTGGAAATCGGGCAGGAAGCCGTCGCGACCTTGGACGCCGTGCCCGGATTGGTTCTCCGCGGCCGGATCGATAAAGTGAGCGCGGTTCCGGATTCGCAGAACTGGTACAACTCGGGCGTCAAAACCTATACCATCATGGTCGGAGTCGCTCCGACCGAGAACACGCAATTGAAGCCGGGGATGTCGGCCACCGTCGAGATCGTCACGGATCAGTTGCGCGACGTGTTGCAGGTTCCGATTCAGGCGGTCGTTTCGCGCGACGGCAAACACTACGTCTACGTGGTCAAGCGCGGGCGCAAGGAGTTGCGCGAGGTCGAGATTGGAAAATTCAACACGTACTCCATTGAAATACGATCCGGTTTGGTCGAGGACGAGGAACTGCTGCTCTACGCCGAGGTCGAGCTGGAAGCCGACTCGCAACTCACGAAAAGCCCGCTCGCCGAGGACTCCCAGGGAAAGGGCGCCAAGGAAAAGGAATGAGCGAACCGATCGTCGAGCTCAAGAGCGCCGTGAAGGAGTATGTCAACGGCTCGTTGCGGGTGACCGCGTTGCGCGGGATCGACTTGCGCATCGACCGCGGCGAATACGCCGTGATCATGGGCGCGTCCGGATCGGGCAAATCCACCTTGCTCAACCTGCTGGGCTGTTTGGACCATCTCACCAGCGGGAACTATCTACTGGGAGGAGAGGATATTTCCAACCTGACCGACGACGAGCTTTCGGAAATCCGCTCGCGCCGTCTGGGCTTCATTTTCCAGTCCTACAACCTTATCCCGCAGCTCAACGTGTTGGAGAACATCGAGGTGCCGCTGTTTTATCAGGGCATTCCCGAGTCCGCCGCGCGGGTTACCGCGGAACGGCTGGCCAAGCGAATGGGCTTGTCGTCGCGGTTGAGGCATAAACCCATGGAACTTTCCGGCGGGCAGCAGCAACGCGTCGCGATCGCTCGATCGCTGGTGTGCGATCCGCTGCTCATGCTCGCCGACGAGCCCACCGGCAATCTCGACTCCAAAACCGGGCATGAGATTCTCGAGTTGATCGACGAGCTGCACGCGGAGGGGAAGACGATCGTGATGGTCACGCACGACGACGACATCGCGCATCGCGCCCAACGCGTGGTTCGATTCATGGACGGCGAGATTATTTCCAACGTGTGGAACGGGGAAGCCAAGGCATGAGGTCGATGCGTCCAGAACGGATGGTCAAGCTGGCCGTCAAAAACCTGAGCCAGTACAAGCTGCGCGCCGGGTTGACGATGCTGGGCATCATTTTCGGCGTTTGTTCCGTGGTGGCGATGCTCAGCGTCGGCGAAGGCGCCAATCTGGAGATCCAGGAAAAAATCCAACGAATGGGCAGCCAGAACATTCTCATAAGAAGCGTCAAGGTTCCCAGCGACGAAGATGGGGGGCGGGGCGGCCGCCCCTTGATCGCGGCGTATGGCCTGACCTACGAGGACGAGGCGGATTTGAGCCGATTCGTTCCAAACCTCGTCGCGAAGACCCCGATTAAACGGTTGCGTTACGACGTGCGATTCAAAGAACGCCGGTTGCAGACCGACGTGGTCGCGACCACGCCGTGGTATTTGCGGGTTCAGAATTATCGCATGGTTCGCGGCCGGTTTTTTTCCAGCGCGGACATGGAGTTCGGGACGCCGGTGTGCGTGATCGGCACTCGCTTGGCGCGGATGCTGTTCGCGGGGTTCGATCCGATTGGGCAGACCATGACCATCGACAGCGAAGCCTATACCGTGGTTGGGATCGTCGGCGACATCGCCCAGAGCGAACTAACCGTCAGCAACGAGCTCTGGCTGGAAGGCGAAAACCAGGCGGTCTACATCCCGCTGAGGACCTACGTGCAAAAACGCGGCGACCTGTTCATTCAACTGTCCGAAGGCTCGGGCACCTTCGAGAAGATCGAGCTGCACGAACTTATTCTGACCATCGACGAACAGGAAAACGTCGTTCAGGCCGTCGACGCCACCCGGCGGGTGCTCCGGGAGAATCACAAAAAAGAGGACTACAGCATCATCGTTCCGCTTGAGCTGATCCGCCAGGCGCGCGAGACGCGGCGCCTCTTCAACATCGTGCTCGGTTCCATCGCCGCGATCTCGCTGATCGTGGGCGGCATCGGCATCATGAACATCATGCTGGCCACCGTCAGCGAGCGCACCCGCGAGATCGGCATCCGCCGCGCGTTGGGCGCCCGACGGAGGGACATTGTTTTGCAGTTCCTGATGGAAACGCTGATCCTCTCCATTTCCGGCGGGGTGATCGGGCTGGTTTTCGGCGCGATTATTCCGATGGTGATCACCGCCTCCACCAACGTGAAAACCGTGCTGACGTTCCCGGCCTTCGCGGTCGCGTTCACGGTGTCGGTCACGGTGTCCGTGGTGTTCGGGATTTATCCGGCGCGCCGCGCCGCGCTAATGGACCCGATCGACGCGCTCCGCCACGAATAGGGTTTGCCCGCCGCCGCGATTCGGCTACTCTGCCGCGCATGTCCACCCTCGGTGAAATTGGAGAACACGAAGCCATTCGGCGGCTGCTGCCCCTGCTCGGAAACCACGACGCGCTCGTGGTCGCCGCGGGCGACGACTGCGCGGTCTGCCGGATGCCCGGCGCGGAAACCGACCAGGTTTTCACCACCGACCCCATCATCGAAGGCGTGCATTTCGCGCCCGGAGAAATCCCGCGGCGCGTCGGCCACAAGGCGGCGGGGCGCGTGCTGAGCGATATCGCCGCGATGGGCGCGCGGCCGCGCTGGCTGCTGGTGAACGTCGTCGCGCCGCCCACGCTGGAATTCGGCTACCTGGAAAAAATCTACGCGGGCATGACCGCGCTGCTCGAACGCTTCGGCGCGCTCGTCATCGGGGGCGATCTGGCGAAAGGGCCCGTGCTGGAGCTGCATGTGTTCGGCGTCGGCGAGCTCCCTTCCGGAGCCGCGCTGCTCCGCTCCGGCGCGCGGGTGGGCGATTCGATTTTCGTGACGGGGCCGCTGGGCTGTTCGCTGGAAGGAAAACATCTCGATTTCACGCCGCGCGTGGAGGAGGGGATCCTGCTGCGGGAAACCGGAAAGGTGAACGCGCTGATGGACGTGAGCGACGGGCTCGCGACGGACCTGAGGCATATCTTGAGTCGAAGCGGCGTCGGCGCGAACTTGGAGTCCGCCGCGATTCCGAAAAACGGAACGCTGGAGCAAGCCCTGTTTGATGGCGAGGATTTCGAGCTGCTTTTCACCGCCCCCGCGGAGATTGAAGCGCTTTGGGGCGACCGCCTTGGGTTCCGCCCGGCGCGGATCGGAGCGGTCACGAGCGAGGTGGGCGTTTTGCGGTTGGACGGAGCGGCGCTGGAGGGCAAAGCCTTCGAGCATTTCACGGATTGAAGCGCTCGCCATTTCCGGCGGTTGGGAACTTGTATTGGCGCGGTTTTCATGGATACTTGTCCGTTCATTTCGTTTAGAACCCTTTTGAATTTCTGGAGCACCCATGGCGGATAACAGGTCGTTTGAATCGACACTTCACGATATCGTATACAGCATCGACACGGGCACCGGCCTCAAGATCATCCGCGTCACGCTCTACATCCTTCTGTTGCTCGTCGTCGTGATGGTGTTCACCGCCACGCAGTTCCGCGGGCTGAAGACCGAGGAGGCGATGGATTACGGTCAACTCGGCCGCAACATGTCCATCCAAAACGGGATGATCACCAAAACGGTGCGCCCGCTCACCATGTGGAAGATGCAGGAGCGGACGCCCGACGAGAACCCCATGATCGGCAACCATCCGGATCTCTATCACGCGCCCGCCTATCCCGCCGTGCTGGCGTCTTTTTTCAAGGTGTTGGATCTGGTCGGGGTGGATCCCTTTGCGATGCCGGAGGGGGAAGGCGGGGGAATCATGCCCGCGGAGCAGTGGGTCGTCCTGCCGATCAATCATCTGTTCACCATTCTAACCGGCTGGATGGTGTTTTCCCTGGGCAAGCGCATGTTCTCCCGCGAAATCGGCTTTCTGGGCATGACGATTTACTATCTGAGCAACATCGCGTGGATGGACTCGATTTCCGGGCTCAACCTTTCCATGGCGATCTTTTTCTCCGTGGCCGCCTTTCATTCCATGATCATTTCCATGCTCAACAAGCGCGACGGAGAGTCGAAAGCGCTGTGGGTGATACCGTTCATGAACTCGATTTTCATGGCCGCGATCGCGTTTCACACGCGCTACATCGCCATCGCCATCGTACCGGGGCTCTGTTTGTTCGCGTGGCTGATGAGCGGGCGGTTCCGCGGCGGGACGCGCTTCGCGCTGATTTTCGGCCTGCTGTTCGTCATGCTGATCACGCCTTGGCTCTATCGCAATTACAAGCTCAGCGGAAGCCCCATGGGCATGGTGGGCTACACCGCGCTGGCGGAATCGCCGCGCTTCCCCGACAACTCGCTCGACCGCGACTACCAACCTGAACTGACCGGCGCGAAAGTGGCCTCCGCGCTGAAACAGAAATGGGTGCTCAATTATTCGGGCGAGCACGCCGCGGTCATTCCGTCCTTGGGCGGCGGAATACTGATGGCGTTCTTCCTCGTGACCTTTTTCTACCACTTCGTCCGCCCCCAGGTGAACTATCTGCGCTGGGGGCTCGGGATTTCGATGCTGCTGATGACGGTCGTGGCCGGCTTCTTTTCGGAATCATCCATGAAGATGCTGCATGTCTTCTGGCCGTTCGTGATTCTCTACGGCCTCGCGTTTTTCTACATCCTCATCGACCGGCTCGACCTCGGCGTTCGGCTCTACAACCTCGGACTCAAATGCGTGATCGTGCTGCTCGCGACGCTCCCGTTCTGGCTGACGCTCATGCCTCCCCACGAAAACCACCCGTACCCGCCGTACCACGCGCCGATCATCGCGAAAGTGGCCGG
>JARFRL010000435.1 GCA_029287275.1 Pontiella desulfatans | reverse complement strand
TGTTCTTCCGTGGCTTCATCCCATACACCTCGACATAACGGTTTCCATCGATTGGAAATTGTACGCGTTTTTTTCCTGTTTGGAACATAAAATAGAGATAATACCCCCGCATTAAACCCACCCGTTCGGTCTCATTACAGTTCTGTCATTAAAAAAGACGCCGCGAGGCGCCTTTTTCATTAGCGATAAATTGGAAAACCGCTTTAGCCTTGCTTCGCTTTCCACTCCGCGAGCTGCATCACGTCTTTGTCGCCGCGGCCGGAAACATTGATGATGACGAGGTCGTCTTTGGTGAATTCGGCGGCGTTGTGAATCATCCAGGCAATCGCGTGGGAGCTCTCGAGCGCGGGCAGAATGCCTTCCCAACGGGAGAGCTTGTCGAAGCCTTCGACCGCTTCCACATCGGTGACGTACGAATATTCCGCGCGGCCGAGTTCCCGCAAAAGACTGTGTTCGGGTCCGACGGCGGCGTAGTCCAGACCGGCGCTGATGGAGTGCGTCAGCGCGATCTGACCGTCGTCGTCTTGCAGCACGAAGGTTTTGGTGCCTTGCAGGATTCCAATTTTTTCATCGGCGAAGCGCGCGGCGTGCATGCCGCCCGCGATGCCGAACCCGCCGGCTTCGACGCCGATCAAGCGGACCCCCTCGTCTTTGATGAACGGGTGGAACAGGCCGATGGAGTTGCTGCCGCCGCCGACGCAGGCGACGAGCGCGTCGGGCAGGCGTCCTTCCGCCTTCAAAATCTGTTTGCGCGCCTCGACGCCGATGACGCTCTGGAAATCGCGGACCATCATGGGATACGGGTGCGAACCGAGCGCGGAACCAAGGATGTAATGCGTGGTGCGAATGTTGGTCACCCAGTCGCGCATGGCTTCGTTGACGGCTTCTTTGAGTGTTTGCTGCCCGACCGTCACCGGAACGACGGTCGCGCCGAGGCTTTCCATGCGGAAGACGTTCAGCGCCTGGCGCTCCATATCGACCTTGCCCATGTAAATCACGCACTCGAGATCGAACATCGCGCAGACGGTCGCGGTCGCGACGCCATGCTGGCCGGCGCCGGTTTCGGCGATGACGCGTTTCTTCCCCATGCGTTTCGCGAGCAGAACCTGCCCCATGGAGTTGTTGATCTTGTGCGCGCCGGTGTGGCAGAGATCCTCGCGCTTCAGGTAGATCTTGGCGGTGCCGAGCTGCTCGGTCAAACGTTCGGCGAAATAGAGCGGCGTTGGGCGGCCGACGTATTCACGCAGGTAGTACTGCAGCTCCTTCTTGAACTCCGGATCCTTGCGGACCTCTTTGTAGACGCGGGTCAGCTCGTTCAACGGCTCCATCAGCGTTTCCGGAACGAACATGCCGCCGTACGCGCCGAAATGGCCATGACTGTCAGGTTGTGTTGGTTTCATCGTAAAAAGTCCTCGATTTCAAAAGAGTTCGGATAATGTGCCCCGAACCTTACCAATTCAAGGCTATTTGCTGAATCCCGCCGCGACTTTCGCCTTGCGCTTCTTTTTGGTAACATCTAATACCACGATCGTGAGTTTGGATGTTACCCCACCATGAGCTGGAAATCATTTCATCACCCGGACTGGTCGCTTCCGGTCGCGCGACGGCGCGTCACCGAGGAGTGGATCGATTTCATGAAGGGCGTGGGCGACCTGCTCGCGACCAATGGGCGATCGTTGGACTGGAACCACTCCTACCCCAGTCAGACGGCCTACAAAATGGCCATGTCGCGGCTGCGCAAAGCCGGCCTGGCGGCCAAAGCCGACCGCACCGGAAAACTTCCTCATCTAAAACTGACGCCGTTGGCTCTGGAGCGCATGCCCGCGTATCAGCAACCCGAAAAGCTATGGAACACCTCGTGGAATGGAATCTGGTACGTGCTCATCTTCGACGTCCCCGAGGCGGAACGACACTATCGCGACACGTTGCGGGGCTTTCTCAAGCGCCTCCGCATGGGTTGCCTGCAAAAAAGCGTGTGGGTCACGCCGCGAGACATCCGCCCCGATTACGACGATTTACGGCAGGGAGCGAACATCCACGCGGTTTCCTATCTACTCGAATCGAAGACCGTTCTACACCGCGAAACCAACGAGGTGGTGGACCATTCTTGGGACTTCGATCGCTTGCTGACGCTCCACGAACGCTATTTGGAGGTGTTTGAAGAAAACCTCCTGATGCTGAACGAAACCTATCCCGAAACCGACGCGCTGATGGCGCTGCTGCGGTCCGAGTCCGAAGCCTACTTCCAATGCATGCGCCAGGACCCGCTACTGCCGAACGAATTGCTTCCCTCGACCTATCTCGGGAAAAAAGTTCACGCGTTGCGCCAGCGAACTCGGAACGCGATCGGCCACGCTCTACTTCAACTCGGGTAACATCACGCGGGACGAGCTCCATCACGAAGTGGAAAACAATCCCGACGCCGCGAGACACGACAAGCCGGTTTCCACCTCAACCAAGGTAACATCCAAACTCACGATCGTGGTGATGGATGTTACCTTGTTCTAAAAACCAGCGGCCACGAGCGCCAGCGCGTTGGCGCGAGAAATCGGCTTGGGCTCCGGAATCAATCCGCCCGCGGCCGCGGCTCGGCCGATGATTTCCTCGGCGGTCGCGCCGGATTCTTTCATGGCGGTCAGGCTTTCGGAGCGTTGGCGTTTGCTCAGCTTGTTTCCCGCCGCGTCGCGCAGCAACGGGTGGTGCAGAAACCGGGGAACCGGCGCGCCGAGCGTTTTGAACAACTGAATCTGCCGGGCGGTGCTTGGCAGAATATCCTCGCCGCGGACAACGAGATCGACGCCGTGGCGGATGTCGTCGCACACGCAGGCGAATTGATAGGTCCATTGCCCGTTCCGGTCGCGGAGCGAGAAATCGCCGCACTGATTCCGCGGCGTTTGCCCTTGTTCACCCAGGTTCAGGTCGCGGAACACGACTTCGCCTTCCGGCGCGCGGAACCGGACGGCGACGCCCGCGAGCGGCAGGCCTTTTTCCGCGCAGGTTCCGGCGTAACGGGGCTCGCCCGGCGTGGTTTGGGTTTCGAGGATTTGTTTGCGCGAGCACTCGCACCCGTAAACCAACCCGCGGTCCTTCAGAACTTGAAGCACGGCCTCATAGTGGTCGGAGCAATCGCTTTGCCGGAATTCGGAAGGCCCGTCGGCGGTCGCGGCGGTGATTCCCAGATCGGGAGTAAAGCCCAGCCACGCCATGTTCTCGAGAATCGCGGCTTCGTATTCCGGCCGGGCGCGGCCGAGGTCGTGGTCCTCGATCCGGCAAAGCACTCGCGCGCCGACGGCGCGCGCGACGCCCCAGACGTGGAGCATGTGCAGCACGTGCCCGAGATGCAGGTAGCCGGTCAGGCTCGGGGCGAAGCGGGTGATCATCACGCGCCCCGCGCGGCGGCGATGAAGGCCTCGACTTTCGCGAT
>JARFRL010000395.1 GCA_029287275.1 Pontiella desulfatans | reverse complement strand
GTGGCCCTTCGCGATATTGTTGATGAGCTCCTGAATCAAAACGGTCTTGCCCACGCCGGCTCCACCGAACAGGCCGACCTTGCCGCCTTTTTTATAGGGCGCCAACAGGTCGATCACCTTAATGCCGGTGATCAGCATGTTGTCCGAGGTGTCCTGCTGATCGAACGCGGGGGCTTCGCGGTGAATCACGGAGGTGGCCGCCGTCTCGATCGCGCCTTTCTGGTCGATGGGTTGGCCGAGCAGATTCATGACGCGGCCAAGCGTCTCCTTGCCAACCGGCACGCGGATCATGTCGCCCGTGTCGCGGACCGGCGCGCCACGCGTCAGACCGTCGGTGGTGTCCATGGCGATGCAGCGCACCACGTTGTCGCCAAGGTGCTGGGCGACTTCGAGCGTCAGGTTCTCGGGCTCCGCGCTGATCGTCGGATTGGAAAGCTTCAACGCGGAGAGGATGTTGGGGAGATGTCCTTCCGGAAATCTCACATCGATGACCGCGCCCAGAATCTGGGAAATCTTACCGGTCGCGGTTTCAGTTGCCGTGCTCATGGATCTACTCCTGTTTCTCTAATCTCTCACTCACTACATTCTTTTCCTCGCCCGTTCGCTCCGCTCTCTCGAGACGCGGAGTTCACTGGGAAGAATCCGCCGGTACGCTCCGCGCTCTCAGCGCCTCCGCGAGGAATAATCTTAGTCAGTCTAGTTGGTTAAAATATTCACGTTCACCTAAAGCGCCTCGGCTCCGGAAATAATCTCGATCAGTTCCGTGGTGATCGCCGCCTGTCGGGCGCGGTTTCTTTTCAGCGTGTATTCGTCGATCATCTTGCCGGCGTTGGTGGTGGCGTTGTCCATGGCGGTCATGCGCGCGCCGTGCTCGCCCGCCGCGTTTTCCAGCAGGGCGTAAAACAGCTTGAACACCACCAGCATGGGAACGAGGGTCGTCAGCAACTTCGGCAGTTCGGGTTCCGCGATGAAATCATCCGCCTTGATCGCCTCGACCGGATCATGGTCCTCCAGCGTCGACATCGGCAACGGCAACAACTGGTCGCTCCGCGGCGTTTGCGAAAGCGGGCTCACGAAATGGTTGTACACCATGTGGACTTCGTCGAAGCGCCCCGCGGAAAAGGCCTCGATCAGCTCTTCCGAAATGTCCGTCGCGTCGTGGGAACGCGGCGCCGCGGTCACGCCTTCGTAGTTTTTGAACACCTCGGCGCGGTTGGCGAAATCGAGGTGCCCGCGCCGACCGCAAAAGGCCATGGCGACCTGCTTGCCCGCGGCTTCGAGCTCCGCTTGCTTGGCGCCGACGTATTTGATCAGGTTGTTGTTGAACCCGCCGCACAGCCCTTTGTCGGAAGAAAAAACCAGCAACAGCACCTTGGTCGGGTTTTCGCGGGGCATCAACAACGGGTGCATCTCCTGCTCCACCGATTCCGCGATGCGGAAAATCAGGTTGGTGACGGCGTGCGCGTAGGCTTTGGCGCGGTTTTCCGCTTCCTGGGCGCGACGCAGCTTGCTCGCCGCGACCATTTTCATGGTCTTGGTGATCTTCACCGTGTTCTTCAGGCTGCTGAGCTTGCGGTTGTATTCTTTGATACTCGCCATGGTGGTTTACCGGTCGGGCTCGGCCTCGTAGGTCCGTTTAAAATCTTCCAGCGCGGTTTCGATATCGCTCTTCAGGGAATCGTTGAGCTCCTTTTCCGCCTTGATCCTTTTCACGATGTTCGCGTAGCGCGAGTCCAGCGCTTCGTTCAGCGCGCGTTCAAACGCGATGACGCCTTTCACCGGAACGTCGTCGAGGAACCCGTTGGTTCCGGCGTAGACGAGGACGATCTGCTTGGCCACTTCCAACGGAACATGCACGCCCTGCTTAATGACTTCCATCAAACGCTCGCCGCGCTCCAGCAGCTTGCGGGTGGATTCGTCGAGGTCGGACGCGAACTGCGAGAACGCCGCGAGCTCGCGATACTGCGCGAGATCGAGGCGCAGCGTGCCCGCCGTCTGCTTCATGGCCTTGATCTGGGCGTC
>JARFRL010000298.1 GCA_029287275.1 Pontiella desulfatans | reverse complement strand
ACCCCGGCCTGGGAGAGAATGCCGAGGCCGACATATTTTTTGATCTTTTCTTCGACGTGCCCGAACATGGCGCCGAGACGGGCGCCGCCGATGAGTCCGGCGGAGCGTCCAAGGATGTAGACGACCCCGAGTACGCCGAGCGCGGGGAGGGCGGCCAATTGTAGGTGGGCGCCGGCCAGGCAGAAGAACATGACGAAGGTGAGCGGCATAATTTCCAGCAGCGGCGCGGTGACTTTATGCACGAGCGATTCGCGGCGGGTGTTGATCAGAACGAAGCCGATCACCATGTTCGTGAGGATCAGCGAGAGGTGCCACATCATCGAAAGGCCGGTGCCGAGCATCACGACGCCGAAGACGATGATCAGCATGTCGCGCGAGTTCTTGATGAACCGCACGAGCTGGGCCAGCACGAAGCCGAGCGCGACGCCCACCGCGACGCTGAGGAGGATTTCCACCGTCGGCGCCTTGAGCATGTGAAAAAAGCCTTCGGAAACATGGCCGGGCGTCTCGGCCTGCAAAAGGCTTTTGGCGATCGCGGCCGAGAAGCCGAAGATGATGATCGCGAGGCCGTCGTCGAAACCGACCACCGCGTAGAGCGCCTGCGTGAGGCTGCCTTTGGCTTTGTATTCCTGAATGATCGCGACCGTTCCGGCCGGCGCGCTCGCGGGGGCCATCGAACCGAAGATCAGCGCCATCGGCAGGTCGCGGCTGATGGCGTAGATGACGCCCGTCACCACGAAGAACGCCACGAACGATTCGGAGAAGATGATCCACACGATGCCGGAGCCGAGTCGCTTGAGCGATTTCACGCTCAGCTCGGAGCCGATGCTGAACGCGACGAACCCGAGCGCGACCTGCGTGATGAACGAAAGACTCTCGAGCACCGGTCCGGTGAACACCTCCATGCCGAACCGTTTGAACGACGGGCCGAAGAGCGCGCCGACGAGCATGTAGCCGATCAGCGAGGGCAACGTGGTTTTCTTGATGAGCTTGCCCGCGTAGAAGCAGACGATCAGCATGACGCCGACGAGCGTGAAAAGCATCGGGAGGCTGGCGGACGCTTCGGCGGCGTGTTCTATGGCGGGGGCTGACATGGAGGAATACTTCCGATCGTTCGAGATTAAACGTTAAGGTCGCCGGCGCAGTAGAACAGTTCCTGAACGGTCAGCAGCATGTCGTCGCGCTCATCGAGCGATCCAACCTCCTGCTCGACGCGGCGAATGGTTTCGTTGGTGTCGCGTTTGTCGACCGTCGCGAGGATCACCTTGCAAAAATCAGAATGCTTGTCGCTCCAGAATCCGGCGAAGAGCGGCATTTTCTGAATGTAGTTCGCGGCGGGCTCGGCCTCCGTCACCATCACGGTGCTGGAGTTGAATCCAGCGAAGACTTTCAGCACGGCGTGAAAGAGCTCCTCGTTTTGGATCTGGACGCGGAAAAGGTTTTTACTGTCGTGCTGCTTGGGGTCGGCCTCGTCGCGGACGTGGCGCGAAAAACTTTCGGCGAGCACGTCGGCGTTGGGCGCGGCCAGCATTTCCTCCACGTGTTCGGGCACGTTGAGCACCTGCGAGATGGCGGAAAGCACCTTGATGTGCGCGTTGGATTCGCTCGCGGGCGCGACGATGAAGACGAACAGCTTCACGGGTTGGTCGTCCATCGCCGCGAACTCGACGCCGGCGGGAACGGAGAGAACGCCCACGACGAACTCGTTAACGCCCTCGAGGCGGCAGTGCGGAATGGCGATGCCGCCGCCAAAGCCGGTCGTGCTGAGCTCCTCGCGGTCGGACAGTCCCTTGAGAATCGCGGTCTCGTCGATGTTCGCGAGGGCGGTGGACCGCTTCGCGAGTTTGGCGATGGCCGCGAGTACTTCGTCGCGGGAGGCCCGCTCGGCGCGGGTTTGGACGCATTCGGTTCGCAGGGCGTTGATCAGATTCATTGTATTTTCTCCGCTTTTGGCGTGAAAGCTTGAAACTTGTACTCTCATGCGGTGTTTCTCGCGAGCCCCAAGCGAGGAAAGTTTCCCGCCAACGGGGAACTTCCGCGGGTCGCCGGGGTTGACGCGGTCGATTGATAGGACGTAGTTTATAAGCAATGAAGAAGGCCGTCCAGATTCTATTGCTTTGCGCGTTGCTCCCCTCGCTCGCGTTCGCGCGCGAGGAAACGATGGAAGAGCGCAAGAAGCGCGTCACGCGAAAGTACCTCCGCGAACGATCTCAAATCACGCTCAGCGATCTCGTGGTTCCATCCGATCTTCCCGAAGAGGACGAGGACGTCGCGGATTCCGAGAAATTCAAGGATATCGAGAACACGCTTCAAGCGGAGGACGGCGTGCGAATGCCCGCTCCGCCTCCGCCGCGGCCGATGCCTCGGCCGACGGAAAGTAATTGGTTGCTCGAAGATTCCGCGGGCGCGGAGAACCCGTATGGCGAACCGTACGATCCGTACGCGGCCATCGATCCCTCCGTGGACGCGAACGCCGATTTCGGGGCCGCGCGGGATGGAAACTCGTGGGACCGCCGCTCCGCTCCGGTCGCGGATGGATCGACCCGCCGGTATGAGGGTTATCAGAACCCATCGGGGGGGTACACCGATCCCCGCTCGCGCGGATTCGGCGCGGAGACGCGAACGGAATCACGTTACGGTTCGAGCTCGTCCCGCGGCGAGACCGACATGTTCGGACGCCAGCGCCAGTCGGACCCGGTCGAGAGCGGCGGGGTGGGGGCGAGCGGCCAACCCCGCGCCTACGGCGCGACGCCGGCCGAGGGGTTGCTCGTTTCTCCGTTTTCTCAAAGAGGCGCGGCGGGCTCCGATCGATCCACCCCGGGGTTCGAGGATTCGCGCCAACAGAGGCCCCAAGGATATCAGCCGTATGAAAGCCCTTACGACCAACAACGCGAGCAGCGCCAACAACAATGGAGCGACGCGTTTAGGAACCGGGAGCGGGACACGCCTTATCAGAAACCCAACAACTATAAAGACTGGAAGGATCGCAACCCAGGTTGGGATCCCACGAAAGACGACGCCTATCTCGACGAGATGATGCCGGACGGCCGGAAACGCTAGTCGAGTTCTTTGTAGTTGATCATCTTGCCGTCGACCATCACCACTTCATACTTCACGTCTTTCAAGGTTCGCGTGAACTCCTCGACGCGGCGGTCGACGCCTTCTTGCGTTTCCAACGAGACGTCGGCCATGGGCGCTAGACTCTCTTGATAGGTGAAGTAGAGGTATTCGGCGCCGTCTTTATCGACCGTGTAGTCCGGCTCGCCGAGAATGTCGACGATCTGATCCCGGGCCATGCCTTCCTCTACTTCGCTGAGTTTCCAAGGTTTGAACGTGGTCGCGCATCCGAAGAGCAACGTAACCACGACGCCTGCCGCTATTGTTCGCATTGTTTTCATGCTTGAAACAATAGGTTCGTTCGTTGGAAAAGTCTATCAGGATTCTTCTTTTGAATCCTCGGCGGTTTCTTCCGTCGGAGCTTCCTCGGCTTCCGGCGCTTCGGCCGCGGGGATTTCTTCCGTCGGCTCCAAGGTCTCGGGCAGCTTTCCGGTCTTCATGATCGAATCAACCTCGGTGAAGTCCAGCACCTCGCGCTCGATCAGCAGTTCGGACAGCGCGATCAATTGCTCCTTGTTGTCTTTAAGGATCTTCATGCACGCGTCGTACGCCTCGGAAATGATACGACGAACTTCCTGATCGATCGTCCGCGCCGTCTCTTCGCTGTGTTCATGCGAGCCGCTGATGCCCTGACCCAGAAAAACAGGCTGGTTGTGGCTGCCCAGATTTTGCGGCCCGAGCAGCGTGCTCATGCCGTATTCGCACACCATGGCCCGCGCGACCATGGTGGCGCGTTCGATGTCGTTGTGCGCGCCGGTGGTCACGTCGCCGAAGATCAGCTCCTCCGCCGCGCGGCCGCCCATCAGCGCGACCAGATCGCCGGTCAGCCGTTTCTGCGATTGCGTGTAACGATCCTTTTCCGGCAGCGACATCGTCGCGCCAAGCGCTCGTCCGCGGGGGATGATGGTAACCTTGTGGATCGGCTCGCACATTGGCGTGTGATACATCGCGACGGCGTGGCCCGCCTCATGATACGCGGTCAGTTTCTTCTCTTCGGGATCCAGCACGTGGCTGCGCCGCTCGCGGCCCCACATCACTTTGTCGCGCGCTTCTTCCATGTCCTCTTGCTCGACGAACTCGGCGCCGCGGCGCGAGGCGAGCAACGCGGCCTCGTTCACGAGGTTCGCCAGATCCGCGCCGGAGAAGCCCGGCGTGCCGCGGGCGCTGCGCCGCAGATCCACTTGGTCGGACAGGCGCACGTTGCGGGAATGAATCTTGAGAATCTGCTCGCGGCCCTCGAGCGTCGGCAGGTCCACCTCAACCTGACGGTCGAAGCGTCCGGGGCGCATCAGGGCGGGGTCGAGCACGTCCGGGCGGTTGGTGGCCGCGACGATGATGATGCCTTCTTGCGTGTCGAAGCCGTCCATCTCGACGAGCAGCGCGTTGAGCGTCTGCTCGCGTTCGTCGTGCCCGCCGCCAATGCCGCTGAAACGGCTGCGGCCGACCGCGTCGATCTCGTCGATGAAAATAATGCAAGGGGCTTGTTTCTTGCCCTGTTCGAACATGTCGCGGACGCGCGAGGCGCCAATGCCCACGAACATTTCCACGAAGTCGGAACCACTGATCGTGAAGAACGGCACGTCGGCCTCGCCCGCGACGGCTTTCGCCAGCAGCGTTTTACCGGTGCCCGGCGAGCCGGAGAGCAGCACGCCCTTGGGCATTTTTCCGCCCAGTTGCTGGAACTGTTTCGGGTCTTTCAGGAACTCGACGACCTCCATCAGCTCCTCTTTCGCCTCGTCGACGCCGGCCACGTCCTTGAACGTGATCTTGTTTTTGTCCTGCGTCATCAGCTTGGCCTTGCTCTTGCCGAAGCTCATGGCGCCGCGTCCCGCGTTTTTCATCTGGCGGATGAAGATGAAGTAAATGACGCCGAAAATCAGAATGAACGGAACGATGTTCGCGAGAATGGAAACCAGCATGGTTTTGGGCCGCTTGACCTTCACCTGCACGCCGTTCTCCTCGAGCAATTGCATGAGATTCTCGGTCAGAATGATTTCAACGCGGAATTCCGTGGAGCCCGCCTCGTTCAGATCCTTTGAAATGCCGGAAACATAATGGTTGCCCGCACCGTCGTGCGCGATGTCGACCTTCGTGACGCGGCCGGCTTTCACCTGCTTGACGAAGTCGGTGTACTCAATCTCGTTCGAGGTCTTGGAGGAGCTGGAAAAGAGGTGCAGCACCGTCAAAAACACGGCCATCATGAGAAACGAAATCGCCAAACCGCGCATGGGCATCGGCGGCGGCCCTTTTTTCCCGGGCTTGTCTGATTTCGTGTTCTTTTTTTGTTTGTCGTCAGCCATATCTACTTCTTCCTTTTAAAAAACCTCGCGAAAAGTACCACCGCGCATGGGTGAAGGCAATGCTTACAGGCACAATCTTGGAGTCATTCGGAGTCGTTTCGTTCAACTTTAACGTGAACCGCGGCGGCCTCCGCGTCCGCGACTTCCCAGCCGCGGGCCACGCGATAGCCCGGCACCCAGACAATCTCGCCGCGGCAGGTCGCGACGGGAACGTTTTCGCGTTCGGCCTTCGGGACTTTCTGGTCGGTTAGAATGTCCTGCAATTTACGCGAACCTTCCATGCCCATCGGCGCGATCCGGTCGCCGGCGCGCGCGGCGCGGATCTCGATCGGCGCGTCGCCAACCCTTTCGGCGCTGAACGAGGCTTCCGCGGGGAGCACGCCCGCTCCGCGGCCATGATCCTTCCGCCAGCCGGTTCCGGGTTCGGTGGTCAGCTTGAAGCGCGGCCGCGGCTTCCGCGCGCCGCCCTCCTCGAAGCGCGGCGCGCCGTATTCCACGACGACGCGTTGCCGGGCGTTGAGTTCAAAGATTTTAGTGCCCGTTCCGAGCTCCATCAGTTCGAGGATCGACTCCACCATTTCGAAGCCCGCCTCCGCGGCGCCTTGATCGAACAGCCATTTTCGCAGAAGTCTGCGTTTCGCCGCCAACGGTAGTTCGTCTTGGAGAGAGAACCCTTCAAGCAGGGCGTCCATCCACGCGTTTTCCGCGCGCAGAATGTCCATCGAGCGGAGAATCGTTCCGCGTAGGTTCGGGTTCAGCGCGCGTTCGAGCATCGGCAGCGCCTCGAGACGAACCTTGTTGCGGAGAAACGCGTCGTCCGCGTTGCTGGCGTCTTCGCGCCACGGTTGGTCGATTTCCTTCAACCAGTCGAGAATCGCGGAGCGCGGAATGGTTAGCATGGGGCGAATGATTCGCAGGGTTCCAATCTCCTGCCACGGGCTCATTCCGCCAAGGCCATCGGGACCCGCGCCGCGGGCGAGTTTCAGCAGGAAGGTCTCGACCTGATCGTCCGCGTGATGCGCGAGGGCGATCACCGCGTCGTCGAACTCCGCGAAGAAGTCGTGCCGCGCCTGGCGCGCCGCCATTTCGATCGATACGCCCGTTTCCGCGGCCAGCGCGTTCACGTCGACCGATTTAACGACCGTCGGGAAGCCGAGCGCCCGGACGAAGCGTTCGTCCTCGGCGGACTCGGCCCCGCGCAGGTTGTGGTTCAGATGCGCGACCGTGAACGGAATCCCGAGGTGTTGAACCGCGCGCGCGAAGGCGACCGAATCCGCGCCGCCCGAAACACCGACCACCAGGTTGGCGCCGTCGGGAATCAGCTCGTGGCGATCAATCGCCACGCGGATGGTTTCAACGAAATTCACGCATTATTCGGCGCCGCAGCACTTTTTGTATTTCCGGCCGCTGCCGCAGGGGCAGGGGTCGTTGCGGCCAACATCGGCGTTGGCGGCGCGACGGATCGGCACGGGTTTCGGCGGTTCGGGAAGATCCATGCCAGGCGGCGGAGCGTCCATTCCGAGAGGCGGCGCGCCGCGCGGCGGGGCCGCCCGCGCTTGCGCGGTCGCGGCCGCGAGGGCCGAGGCTTGCGGATGGCGAACCTGCATGTTGTTGAGCGATTTGAAGAAATCCTCGATCGCCTCGACGGAGGTCGCGGAGCGGAACATGGCCGTCGCGATCTCCTCGTAGATGCGGTCCATCAGATCCATGAAAAGGTGGTAGGCCTCGCGCTTGTATTCCACGAGCGGGTCGCGCTGTCCATAGGCTTGCAGGCCAACGGATTCGCGCAGGCTGTCCATGTTGCGCAGGTAGTCCTGCCAGTGTTCGTCGATCGACTGCAGGATCATGTGGCGCTCGAGCCGCGCGAGCGATTCGGCGTCTTCGTGGCTGGCCTTGAGATCGTAGGCGCCTTTGACCCGCTCCATGACGAGATCGGTCAGGGCGTCGGCGGTCTTTTCGGCCGGCAGATCTTCCTCGCGCAGGCCGAGCGGGAAGGTGGTGTTGACCCAGACGATGAATTCGTGGAGGCCCTCGGAACCCTTGAGCGCCGCGAAGGTGGCGGCGCGGGACGCGACGGCCTGCTCGACCGAGTGATAGATCTGATCGCTGGGCGTCTCGCTGGTGAGCGCTTCGGAGCGGAATCCGTAGATTTCGCCGCGTTGCGCGTTCATCACGTCGTCGTATTCCAGCGTGCGTTTGCGCATCATGAAGTTCTGCTGCTCGACGCGGCGCTGGGCGGTCTCGATCGACTTGTTCAGCCACGGGTGCTCGAGCACTTCGCCTTCCTCGATGCCGAGCTTTTCCATGATGTTGGAAATGCGGTCGGAGCCGAACAGGCGCATCAGATTGTCTTCGAGCGAGACGTAGAAGCGCGTTACGCCGGGGTCGCCCTGACGGGCGGAGCGGCCGCGGAGCTGGCGGTCGATGCGGCGGGATTCATGCCGTTCGGACGCGATGACGTAGAGGCCGCACGGCTTCTCTTCCAACAACTTTTTGAGCGTTGTGCCCTCGATCTTGCTCTCCAGCGAGAACTCTTTGGATTGGAGATCGTCCTTCTTCAGGTGAACGACGCCTTCGCCGAGTTTGATGTCGGTGCCGCGGCCGGCCATGTTGGTGGCGATGGTGACGGCGCCGGGCTGGCCGGCGTTCGCGACGATCTCGGCCTCGCGGGCGTGGTTCTTGGCGTTGAGCACGTTATGCACGATGTTCTCGCGGCGCAGCATGCGGCTGAGCACTTCCGAGGTCTCGACCGCGACCGTGCCGACGAGGACCGGCTGCTTATTGAGGTGGGCCTTTTTGATCTCTTCGATGACGGCTTTGAATTTCTCGCGCTGCGTTTTGTAGACCTGGTCGTTGAGGTCGACGCGGCGCACGGGGCGGTTGGTCGGGATGACCATCACGTCGAGGCCGTAGATCTGGTGGAATTCGTCGGCTTCGGTTTCGGCGGTGCCGGTCATGCCCGAGAGCTTGTCGTACATGCGGAAATAGTTCTGGATGGTGATCGTCGCGAGCGTCTGGGTCTCGCGTTCGATGGTGACGCCTTCCTTGGCCTCGACGGCCTGATGGAGTCCGTCGGACCAGCGCCGGCCGGCCATCAGACGCCCGGTGTGCTCGTCGACGATGACGACCTGACTTTCCTGCACGACGTAGTCGACGTCCTTTTCATAAACGCTGTAGGCGCGGATGAGCTGGTCGACCGCGTGGACGCGCTCGTTGCGCATCGCGAAATCCTCCTGAATGGAGCGGCGCTTTTCCATGATCTCTTCCGGGGAGAGGTCGGTGACGCCGTCGAGCTCGGCCATCGCCGTGACCATGTCGGGCAGGACGTACATCTCCGGATCGTTCGGGTTCATCTCCTCGCAGCCTTTTTCGGTCAGGCTGGCGTCGTGGCCCTTTTCGTCGATGGTGAAGAAGAGTTCCTGACGCAGCTGGCGAGCTTGGTCCTTGCGGGTGTCGGACAGCATCTGCATTTGCGTTTTCTCGAGGAGTTTGCGAATGGAGACGTCTTCGATCAGGTGCATCAGCTGCTTGTTCTTGGGCATGCCCTCGAACACCTGATACATCTTGAGCGAGGCGTCGTATTCCTCGCCTTTTTCCAGCAGCTGCTTGGCTTCCTGCAGCAGTTTGGTGCAGAAATCGCGCTGGCGGCGCACGAGGCGCGCGGCCGCGGGCTGCAGTTCGGAGTATTGGGTGGAGGAGTAGGGCGCGGGACCGGAAATGATGAGCGGCGTGCGGGCCTCGTCGATCAGGATCGAGTCGATTTCGTCGACGATCGCGAAGTTGTGACCCAGCTGCTGCACCATGTCCTCGGGACTGTTGGCCATGTTGTCGCGCAGGTAGTCGAAACCGAATTCGGAGTTGGTGCCGTAGGTGAGGTCGCGCAGATACATCTCGCGGCGTTGCGGCGGCGGCATCATGTTTTTCAGGCAGCCGACGGTCAGGCCGAGCCAGGTGTAGAGATGGCCCATCCACTCGGAGTCGCGTTGCGAGTGGTAGTCGGAGGTGGTGACGACGTGCGCGCCTTTTCCGGACAGCGCGTTGAGGTAGACCGGCAGCGTCGCGACGAGGGTTTTACCTTCGCCGGTCGCCATTTCCGCGATCATTCCTTTGTGGATCGCGAGGCCGCCGATGAGCTGCACGTCGAAGTGCACCATTTCCCACGCGATCGGATGGCCGATCACGTCGACCGAGGTTCCGCACAGGCGCCGCGCCGCGTTTTTAACCACCGCGAAGGCTTCGAGCTCGATGTCCTCGAGGGTCTCGCCGTTCTTCAGACGATCCTTGAATTCCTGGGTTTTGGCCTGCAACTGTTCGTCGGTCAGCGCCTTGTATTGCTCGTCGTACTCGTTGATCTTTTCGACGAGCGGGCGCATCTTTTTCAGGTCGCGCTCGTTCTTCGATCCGAGTATCTTTTTAAAAATCCAATTCATGTCTGTTCCTTGTTCGCGAAAAGAGGAAGGAAACTAGCGCGTTTCGCCTTCGTAAACAAGAGGGATGTGGGTGAAACACCCCGTGTTTTCGCCGTAATCCGCGAGAATTTCAGGCCTTGTAAATACTTGCGCCGAACCGCCCGGCGCTCTAGCATTCGGCTTCATGCGAATGGATGGATCATCTCCGGTTCCGCTGGTCATCTACGGCGTGCCTTTTCACAACGTCACCTTCGAGGAAGCCATCGACTGGATCGTCGCCCGCGTCCGTTCCGGCCGCCCCGCCAACATCGCCACCGCCAACCTCGATTTCGTCACGCGCGCCTGGAGCGATCCCGAACTGCAGCGCGTCCTGATCGACGCGGATCTCGTGTTGGCCGACGGCTTTCCGATCGTGAAGCTGGCGCCGTTCTACGGCCCCGCGCTCAAGGACCGCGTCACCGGATCCGACCTCACGCCGATGCTCGCCGAGCGCGCCGCCAAGGAAGGCCTGAGCGTCTACGGCTTGGGAGGCGCCGCGGGCGTCGCGGAAAAAGCGTGTCGAATCCTGAAGGAGCGCCATCCCGACCTGAAGGTGGCCGGAACCTATTCGCCGCCCTACGCCCCGCTGCTGGAGCTGGATCATCGCGGCATTCTCCTGCGTCTGGAACAAGCCGCGCCCGACATTCTGTTCGTCGCGTTCGGCGCGCCCAAGCAGGATAAATTCATCAGCATGCACGTCCGCGGCTGGAACGTGCCTGTCGCGTTGGGGATCGGCGCCTCGCTGGATTTCATCACCGGCGAACAAAAGCGCGCCCCGAAGTGGGCGCGAAACGCGCGGCTCGAATGGCTGTGGCGCGTCTGCCGCGATCCGCGGCGCCTGTTCAGTCGCTACTGCGGAAACCTCTGCTTTCTCGTTTCCGCCTCGCGGCAAATGATCAACATCCACAACATGCGCGACCGCCCCGTCGTCTTTCAGGCGTTGGAGGAAGCCGATATCGGATCGCTCGAGGAGCTCGGGGTGATGGTCGAGCTTTACCAGCCTCTGGACGGCGAGGCCGCGGCCCGCGAGTTCATTGACCGGATCGACGCCGCGGCCGAGGGGAAAAACGTGCTGTTCGACGTCCACGCGGTTCCCTGGTTCAACAGCCTGGAGCTGGGCGCGCTGCTGGAAATCAACAAGTTTTGCCGGAAACGCGGCAAGCGGCTCATCCTCTACGCTCCGCGGCCCAAGGTGCGGCGCTTGCTCGAAACATGTCGGCTCACCGATTATTTCGACACCGCGGTCCGGCTGGAGGAAGTCGAGGCCCTCGCGCGCGATCTCGCCGAGCACGTCGAGGGCGGCGCCGCGTTCGCGGGCGGCGCGCTGACGCTGGAATTGCCGATGGAGCTCACCGCCGCGACGCTTCCCGACTTCGAGCGCGAAACCGAATTCATCCACCACGAACTGCGCGCGCGCGGCG
>JARFRL010000236.1 GCA_029287275.1 Pontiella desulfatans | reverse complement strand
CACAACATGTTCAACACGATCGCCAACAAACGCATCGCCGTCCTCGGCTTCGCGTTCAAGGCCGACACCGGCGACACCCGCGAAAGCCCCGCGATCAAGGTTTGCCGCGAGCTGGCGGCGGAGCACGCGACCATCGTCGTTTCCGATCCGGAAGCGATGGAGAACGCGAAGCTGGAAATGCCGGAGCTGGCCGACCAGATCGAATTCGAGGAAGATCCCTACAAGGCCGCCGCGGGCGCGCACGCCGTCGCGGTGCTGACCGACTGGAAACTCTACAAGGAACTCGACTTCCAGCGCGTCTACGATTCCATGCAAAAACCGGCCTTTTTGTTCGATGGCCGCAACATGCTCGATCACGACGCGCTCTTCGAAATGGGCTTCGAGGTCTATTCCATCGGCAAGGGCTACAAGAGCCACCTCAAGTAAACCCTCCGACCTCCGGACACGACGAAGGGCTTCCCGCGGGAAGCCCTTTTTTTCGGCGCGCGCCCAGCGGCGCGCGCGCGTTCGCTGGTTAGAATTTTATCGTTTTCAGGTCGTGGACTGTTGACCCATCGTATTCCGCGATCACGATTTCAGAGACGCGTCCAGAAATGGCCAAGCCCTTTTGATTCAGTTTACCACACTGATTTTTCAGCTTCATAACATCGGAATCCGTTCCGATTCCAATGTGTGGAATATATCCTAAATCAAGCCGGTGGTGTTTTGCGTACGCGCCAGTGTAAATCCTGTCATGAAGCAAATGAACGTTTGAATTTCCTTCATCGGGAATCAGGAACACATACCAATCATCACAACCGTCATCATTATTCAGGGATGCGTAACGGCAGGTGAAATCAAACGGCTCGAACCCCCTGATGGATGATTCGATATGCGTTGTGAAATCACCCGCCTCTAGGTCGGCGACGGGGAAGAACATGGTGAAGTGTGGCCGAACGACAGAGACGTATTTCTTGTCGTGCTCCGCGCGGAATTCATCGATGAAGGTTGAATCCTCTTCACTTAATTCGGGATAACAAAGGGCTAATATTCGTGTGTTCATTTTTCATCTCCAACGCTTGGCGATCACGGATCGCGAACTCCTCGCGGGTGTGGTGAACGCCCTTTTTTCGTACTACTTTCGATTCTTCTCATCTTCCGACGGCGCGAGTCTCTGGTGCTCAGCGACGCTGACGGAAAGCGCGATATCCGACCCGTCACGGGCTGGCTTCAGATCGATCCCCGCCATGGTTCGAGTCGTTTATTCCTCCGAGTTTTTATCGACTTCGCGGCGGTTCGTAAACACAAGTCTTGCAAGAGAAAGGATGGCGACCGTTTGGCGCGGAGGTCGCTCGGACGGGCGTCGCCTCCGCGATGATTCGTTTTTTAATCGCGGACGGCCTTGGCGTTGAGATCTTCCACCGGCCAGGCGCGTCCTTTGGTGTCAAGAACCGTCAGCGTCTGGCAATCCATCGCGATCAATTCGCTCTTGTTCAGGATCACCGTTTTGGTCTCGCCCGGGCCAAGGGAGAGTTTGGCGAATTGCTTGCGGACGCGTTTCTCGGCTCCCGGGAGGTCAAAATCGTTTTCATTCAGATAGGGCGTCGGGAAACATTTTGTTCGATTTCCGTCGCGCCCCGCCAGGCCCGCGACCCTGAACGTGTGTTTTCCTTGGTTTTCGAGAGCGAGCACGATGGTCCCACCCTCGATGGCGGCTTTCACGATTAAGGGACCGCCCCCTGATTGTAGACCTAGCATGGTGAATAGCTTGTCGATGAGTTTATCAAACGCGCTGTCGACGAACCAAACGATTATGAAAACCACAATCCCGACGACCACGGCAACTAATGTTAGTACGTTCATGCCTTCTCCGCGCTTGTTTTCCCCAAGGCGCGCTCCATTCCCCACGGGCGCCGTGGTCGACGAAAAAGGTTCCCGCCGAGGCGGGAACCTGAGGCGCTGGTTCGGGGTCTAGTCGAGCGATTTAAAGCATCGTCGCTGAGGGTCCGAACAGGCGCGCAGGTTAACGACTTCGTCGTCCGGCCCGTATTCGGCGCTGGTGCGACAGCACCAGAAATGCCCCTCGTAGCCCGCGTCGATTTTTTCTTTGAACGCTTCCGCGCGCAGTTCAGGCACATACAGCTTTTTGGTTTCCAGGTTCGCGCATTGCCGGCTCATTTTTTTCCTCCCAACGCGAGAATCGCGCGTTTGACCGCCGTTTTAGCCAGCGGGACTTTATACCGATTGTGTTCAGAGGTGTCCGCGCCTTGTAGCAGCGCCGCGGCCGCTTGCTCAACGGCGGATTCGGTCAGTCGGACGCCTTCCAGTTTCCGAAGGGCGGCCGCCTTGGTGTGGGGTATCGGCGAAACGACGCCCAGATAGAGCCGCAAATCGCTCAGCATGTCGCCTTCCATGTTGGCCGCCGCCGAGCAGCTGACCAACGCCCAGTCGAACGTCTCTTTTTCCGAGAACTGAACGTATGAGCTTTTCGCGCGCGTTTTCGGGATTTTAACGGAAACCACCAGGTCGTCGGGCTTAAGTGAGTTGTGGGCCCGCGGGTTGACGTCCGCGTCTTCATAAAACGCTTCCATCGTCATGTCGCGGACTTGCCCCGCGCGCATGACTCGCGCGGTGGCGTCCAGCGCCGACAGGGCGACGCCGAGGTTCGAAACGACCGGGCTCAGGCAGGCGCCTTCGAAGAAGATGGCATGGAATTTGTTGATTCCTTCCTGCGCGTAGCAGGTCGATCCACCGGCCTTCAGGCATTTCACGTCCGGGTGGCGGTAATACCAGCAGCGGCTATGCTGCGAGATGTTTCCGCCGACGGTGGCGAGGTTGCGAATCTGTGGCGAGCCCACGTGTTCGGCCGCCTGCGTCAAACCGGGCAGGGATTGTTGAAGGCCCTCGTGGTTTTCAATGTCGACCAGCCGAACCGCGCCGCCCAGTTTCCAATGATCGCCCTCGTCGCTGATCGAACGATCCAATCCGGAGACGTCGATCACGCGCGAGGGGGAGGACAGATAGTCTTTCATTTCGCCGAGCAGATCGATTCCGCCGCCGTGAAAGCGCGTTGTTTTTCCCGCCGCGGCGCAGGCGCTTTCCGCGGTGGTGGCCTTTATGTATTCGAATTTATTCATGCGATCCACTCCTGTTTATCGAGGTTGATGAAGTCGCCATGAGTCGTTAACGAGGCGACGCGGTCCCACGCGAGTTTCTCAACCGCCGGGGTCTCTCCGTTCAGCGCGTCGAGCACCTTGGCCGGCGTGATCGGCAGGCTGGTGATCCGCGCGCCGATCGCGTTGGACACGGCGTTGGCGATGGCGGCCGCGGTTGGAACCGTGACCGGTTCTCCGATGCCGATCACGCCGCGCTCCGGCATGCTCTGGAGCGTCAGGCCGATCTCGGGCATGTCCGCCAACGTTGGAAGCTTGTAGGTTTCGAAGTTGGGGTTCAGCGAAACACCGGTCTGCTCATCCATCACGCGCTCCTCGTAGAGCGCGTAGCTGATGCCCATGATGACGCCGCCGTTGGTCTGACTTTCCGCGGTCTGTAAATTGACCAGCAGTCCGCAGTCCTGAACCAAGACGATTTTTTTAACCTTGATGAATCCGGTTTCGGTGTCGACCTCGACTTCCGCCATTTGCACGCCGGCCGTTCCTCTTCCGGAAAGGCCCTCTCGCCATTTGCCTTGAACGACCAAGGGGTCCGGGCCGATTTTCGCGCAGGCTTTTTTCCAGTTGGCGCCGGTGACGTTCGCCATGCCGGAGACTTCCTTGAGTTCCTCGAGCGCGTTGTCGCACGCGACTTTAATGGCCGGGCAGACCGAGGGCGACGTGGTGCTGCCGCCGCTGCCGCCGGAGGGCGGATAGCGGGTGTCGCCGAGTTTGGGGCTGATGTCCGATGGACGAAGGCCAAGGGTTTCCGCGGCCACCACGGCGATGGAGGTTTTGGTGGCCGTGCCGAGATCCTGCGTGCCGCAGCGCACTTCAACCGTGCCATCGGAACTGATTTCGACTTCGGCCTGCGAGCCTTTACCTCCGCCGCCCCATTCGCCGGTGGTGCATCCAATTCCGGTTTTAACGACGCCTTTCGACGTTCCCGGCTTTTTGTATTTCTGTTTCCAGCCGAATTTTTCCGACGCGATGTCGAATTGGCCGAGGCGAACCTCGTGGCCCGTGTTTTTCTTGCGGAATTCCACCGGGTCCATTTCGAGCTTTTCCGCGAGCGCGTCCATGGCGGCTTCCATGCCGAAACAAGCCGGCGGATGGGCGGGCGCGCGGAAGGCGCGGGCCGAGCCGGCGTTGATGGCGACGCCCACTTGCGAGGACTCGACGTTGTCCACGTCGTACACGTAGGGCGAGGGGAATCCCGCGCCGCCGCCGCCGCCCGCGGTTTCGCCGCCGCTCGCGTAACCGGCGGAGCCAAACCCTTTACTGATGAAACCGGTCAGTTTCCCGTTTTTATCGGCGCCGATTTTAATGTGCTGATAGGTGCACGGCCGGTTGCCCACCGAATGGTGGTTGTCGAATCGCGAGAGCATCAGTTTAACCGGCGCGCCGGCTTCTTTGGAGAGCTTGGCGCAGGCGACGCCTTCCACGCCGGCCTGGAACTTGGCCCCGAATCCGCCGCCCATGAATTCCGAGATCACGCGGACTTTGTTCTGTTGAATTCCCAGCGGTTTCGCGAGCCCGCGCCGCACGCTGGAGATGGCTTGCGTGGACGCCCACACGGTCATCTCGTCGCCCGTCGACCAATCAATGACGTTTCCATGGGTTTCCAGCGGATGGTGCACGCACACTTGCGTCGAAACCATCACCTCGGCCACCGCGGCCGCGTCGGCCAGACCCTGGCTCGCGTTCTTTTTCGTCCGGGTTTTCGCCGTTGAGACATTCTGTCTGTTTCTAAATACGGACGGGGCGCCTTCTTTAAGCGACTCCTCCGGGGTGACCACGAAGGGATTGGGCGTGGCGTCCACGAGGATGGCGCGGATCGCTTCTTCCGCGATCTCCGGCGTCTCGGCCGCGACGGCCGCGATTTCCTGGCCATAGAAGCGGATGTCGCGCGGTGTTTTATCAATCACGATGGCCGCTTTCACGCCGGGTATTTTCAGCGCGGGCGAAAGATCCACCGCGTTCACGCGGGCCGCGGCCCATTTTGACCGGAGGATCATTCCGTACAGCATGCCTTTCGGGTGCTGGTCGTAGGTATACTTGGCCTGACCGGTCACTTTTTCTTTGCCATCCACCCGGAGGGTTCGTTTGCCTAGGTATTTTGGATTTTCGGGCCAGCCACTCATGAGGGTACCTCCGTGCGTCCCGCCGCGGCGCGCGCGGCTTTAAGAATATGGGGATAGGTTCCGCAACGGCAGAGATGGCCGGAGCAGGCTTTCATGATCTGCTCGTCCGTCGCGGTCGGGACCGTTTCAAGCAGATTGGTGAGGGAGGTGACGAAGCCGGGGGTGCAGAACCCGCACATCATGGCGTCGTGTTTAACGAACTCCTCCTGCAACTTGTTCATCTTCCCGTTGGGCGAGATGCCTTCGATGGTGCGGATCTTCCGTCCTTGCACCGCGACGGCCAGCATCATGCAGGCGTTGACCGGCTCATCGTCGAGCAACACCGTGCAGGCGCCGCATTGCGCGCGGTCGCACACTTCCTTGGCGCCGGTGAGGTCCAGCTCGTTGCGCAGCACGTCGAGCAGCGTGATCCGCGGTTCGACGCTCACCTTGTGAACGGTTCCGTTCACGTTCAACTCGATGGCGACCGGGCCGGGGCCGAGCGGCTTTTCCGCTCGCTCCCTTTCCATCTCGGCGGAGGCTTGGTCCACGTTGCCCGCCATGACGGCGGTCGCGGTCGGCCCGGCGGTTTTGATGAATCCGCGTCGCGAAAAGCGGATTTTATCGTCGTTGCTGTTCGGTTCCTTCATGCGGCTCTCCGGTTAGGTGATCAATAGTTGTTCTTGGTACTGTTCGGGGGTGTCCATGTCGCGCGCCACGCCTTCGTCGTCCAGGGGCGCGGTCGCGCGGGCGGTTTCGTGTTCTTCGAGGAAATGTTTGAAGGACTCGCCCGCGTAATCCCGAAGCTCCTCGGCGATGGCGCGGGAGAGCAGCACGGGATGGCCGCGTTGGGTTTGGTGCTCGGGCTGGAGAATCCCGAGCGAGCTTCGCCGCGCCTGGATTTCCAGTTGTTCGAAGGTGGAGGAGCGGGTCAGAACCTGATCGGTCAGGGCGATGCCGAGGGCGTGATAGGGCGTTTCGCTGGCCAACATGCCGCGTACTCCGCGCCGAATGGATTCCAGCATGTCGCAGTCCGGCGCCAGGGGATTGACGACGCGCCGTTCCGCGGGCCAGCCGATGGCGTCGAGCTCGGCGAAAAGGGGTTGATCGTCCGCTTGGGTGACCACCCATGGATCGATCGTCGCGAGCGCGCTCAACAGCCGGAAATGATGGCCGATGACGGTGGTTCCTTTCCAGGGGAGTAGCGCCTTGGATCGTCCCATGCGTCGGGAAGCCCCGGCGGCGAGGAAAAGCATGGCGGTTCGACTGGAGGGGCCGCTTTTCATTTCAGTCGCGAATGCCCTCCGCGCGCGCCGCGCGTGACCTGTAGGATTTCCGCCATGATGGACACCGCTATCTCCGCCGGCGATTCCGAGCCGATGTTGAGGCCGATGGGCGCGTAAATTTTCTTCAGTTCCTCCGCCGCGAGGCCTTCCGCCTCCAGATCCTTTAAAATCATGGAAACCTTTCGGTCGCTTCCAATCATGCCGAAGTAGGCGAGTTCCGGAACGGGATCACGGCTCAGCACCGCCTTGACCGCGGCGCGGTCCTCGGGGTGGCCTTTGCTTACCAAAACCAGGCAGTCGTCGGGGCGGAATTCGAACGAGCGCAACGCGTCGGGCGCGGCGTTGAAATCCGCGTGGTTCTCGGTGTAAAGCGGCGTGTCGAAGAGGGCGGGCCGGTCGTCGAAGACCGTCACGGCCCAACCGCATTGAATCGCCAGCTCGGCCAGCGCTTGGCCGCAGTGGCCGGCGCCGGAGATTAAGAGTCGTTGTTTGATGGCGTAGGGCTCCAGTAAAACGGTGATTTCGCCGCCGCAAATGGCGCCGAACGAGTCGTCGGAAAGTTCGTGCAGGGGAAAGGAGCGCGTTTCCAGCTCGCCGGATTCCAGCGCGTTGACGGCGGCTTCGATCACCAGCGACTCGAATTTCCCTCCGCCCACGGTGCCCTGAATCGATCCGTCGCCGCGGACCAGCATTTTCGCGCCCGTTTTTCGGGGCGTGGAACCTTTCGTGGCGATGACGGTTACCACCACGCACGGATACCCGGCGCGCAATTCCCGCTCTAAAATGGAATAGATATTGTTCATTGCCTAAGTTTTCCGAATTCTACAAAACAACTACAAGTTGATCAACTATCAAAGCCTATGAATTCAATGAACGTCGACGCCGCGCGCGGTTTGGACAGCATGATCTAGGGATTTGATGATTTCCGTCATATATTCGCGAACGGCTTTGACGCTTCCGGGCAGCGTGTAAACCAAGGTCGTCCCGATCACCCCGGCGATCGATCGGCTCAGCAGCGCGGAGGGCAGGCGCTCGCCGTGTTTGGTTCGGATGAATTCCATGATGCCGGGTATTTCTTTGTCCAGCATGGGATTCACCACCTCCGGCGTGATATCGCGCGGGCTGATTCCGGTGCCGCCCGTGGTGATGACCACGTCGAACTCCGCGGTCCTTTCGATCTGACTCCTCAGCTCGGCGGGTTCGTCGCCGATCAACACGCGCTCGACCGCGATCGCCTCGAACGCGGCGCGCAGCATGGATTCGATTTCGGGGCCGCTACGATCCTCGTATTCACCGCGCGCGGCGCGGTCGGAAAGGGTGACGATTAACGCCTTCACGCGTCTTCCTTTGTTTTTTCGAGGAGCTTGATTTGGCCGATTTCCATGGTTTTATCGACGGCCTTGCACATGTCGTAGATGGTGAGCAGGGCCATGGACACGCCCGACAGCGCCTCCATCTCCACGCCGGTTTGGCCGGTGCAGATCACGGTGCCCACCACGCGTACGCCGTCCGTTTCCGCTTCGGCCTTCACGTCGATTTTCGAGAGGAGCAGGGGATGGCAGAGAGGAATCATTTCGCCGGTTTTCTTCGCGGCCATCACGCCGGCCAGCTCCGCGGTCAGCAGCACGTTGCCTTTTTTGATTTGGTTGTCGCCGATCAGCCGGAGCGTTTCGGGTTCGAGCGCGATGAATCCGCTCGCGACCGCGATCCGTTTTTGTTGGGGCTTGTGACTGACGTCGACCATCGCGGGCCGATTGTCGTTGCCAATGTGAGAGAGTTTCTTGTTCATGGAGAGTCCTTAGAGTTGACGGAAATCGACCAGCGAGCCTTCTTCGAGCTCGCTTTTTCCGCGGGGGAAGATGATCCAACCATCGGCCTGGCTGATGGCGTGGATGTGCGCGGAGCCGTGATAGACGAGCCGCTCAACCGTGTCCGGCCGCGCGATCCTGGCGGGCACGAAGGCCTCGCGGTCGGTTTTTCTGCGCCTCATGCCTTTGCCCAGCTTGAGCTGGATGACCGAGGGTTTGAAGTCGTGGCCCATGGAGCGGAAGAGGAACGGTTTCACGAAGGCTTCCATGACCATGTAGGTGGAGACGGGGTTCCCGGGCATGCCGAAGCACGTTTTGTTTTCGCCGCGGGCGAACGTCAGCGGTTTGCCGGGCTGCATGGCCACGCGGTCGAACGCGATCTCGAAGCCGCTCCGCGCGAGCAGCTCGGGTACGAAGTCGAAGTCGCCGACCGAGCTGCCGCCGCAGATCAGCACGACGTCGTTCTCGGCCGCGGCCGTTTGAATCAAGGCGGCGATTTTTTCGCGGTCGTCTTCCACGATGCCGTAATAGTTCGGGACGCAGCCGCACGCCTCGATTTGACCGATCAATTGCGCGCCGCTGGTTTCGCGGATGGAGGCGCCCGCCACGGGTTCGTTCGGAGGAACGAGTTCCGATCCGGTGGCCAGAATTCCGACGCGGCGGGGTTTGGCCACCCGCGACTCGGAGCGTCCGGCGGCGGCCAGCACGGCGAGGTGGCTGGGGCCGAGCAGGGTGCCCCGCGTCAGCACCGTGTCGCCGCTTTTAACGTCGGATCCCTTGAAAAAAATGTTGTCCGGATCCTCGGCGCCGGTGAAGCGCACCGAGTTGTCTTCTAGAATGATGGACTCCTCGACCATGAAGACGCGGTCCGCGCCTTCCGGCACGATCGCGCCGGTCATGACGCGGGCGCAACGGCCTTCGTTGATGGCGTATCGCGGCGTGCCGCCGGCGGGGATGGTTTCGAGACAGTGGAGCGGGCCGGGCAGATCGGCGGCGCGGCAGGCGTAGCCATCCATCGCCGATTTGTTGAAGGGCGGCATGTCGTGGT
>JARFRL010000169.1 GCA_029287275.1 Pontiella desulfatans | reverse complement strand
GGATGCGCTCTTGACGTGAAGCCCATATGAACTATGCTGTTGGCCTGTTTTGTTTGAACCGGAGAACCATGTTTTGACCACGGAAAAATTCTTTAGAAAAGCGGACTGGATCGCGTTCGCGACGACCTTCCTCGTCTCCCTCACCGTCTATGTTCTGACCTTGCAGCCCACCGTGGGTCTGGAGGATTCCGGCGAACTGGTCGTGGCCTCGGATTATCTGGGCGTGCCGCACCCGCCGGGTTATCCCATCTGGTCGTTGCTGACGTGGTTTTTCCAATGGGTCTTCCACAACGTCACCTTTCATGGTCAACCCAACCCCGCGTGGGCGGTCAACCTGTTCTCGGCCGTCGCGGGCGCGGCGGCCTGCGGCGTGCTCGCGATGCTGATCAGCCGTTCGGGCATCGAGCTGCTGCGCGGCCTCGGCAAGGAAACCAGCATGCTCGGCGACAAGACGGAAAGCCTGTTCTGCGCCACCGCGGGATTCGCCGGCGGCCTGCTGCTCGCGTTCGGCCAGGGCATGTGGTCTCAGTCGGTCATCGCGGAGGTTTATTCCCTCAACATCCTCTTTCAGTCTCTGCTGTTGTTGTTTCTCTACCGCTGGATGTACGACCCGGAAGACTCGAAATGGCTGATCCTCAGCGCGTTCGCGTTCGGATTGGGCGTCACGAACCACCAAACCCTCATGTTCATGGGACCCGCGATGGCCGCCGCGATTCTGTTCCGGAACCTCCGGCTATTCCGCGATTTCGTGATCACCGGCGCCTTCTACATCCTGATGGTCGTGCTGATCAAGGTCGCGGGAGAATCCGACTGGAGCTGGTACAAAGGCCCCGGGCATATCGGCTTCACCTTTTGGACGCTCTACGCGCTGATCGTTCCGATCATCGCTTGGATCGCGCTACCGAACGGCAAGGTGGTCGGCCCCACCTTCCTGGTCTTGTTCGTCGGCTTGGCGTTCTATCTCTACATGCCCATCTCGTCCGACCAGAACCCGCCGATCAACTGGGGCTATCCGCGCACCTGGCAGGGTTTCATGCACGCGCTCACCCGCGGGCAATACGAACGCGTCACGCTGGCCCACGTGTTCACGCTGCAGTTCCTCCGGCAGCTCTGGGCCTACACGATCGATCTGCGCGCCCAGTTCTTCGGCCCCGTCGCGTTGCTCGCCGCGCTGCCCTTTCTCTTCTCTCGCAAACTCGGGAAAAAGAACAACACCTGGCTGGCCACCGCGTTCATCGGCTTCATCTTCGTCAGCGTCGTTTTCATGGTGCTGCACAATCCCAAGATGGACATTCAAAACCAGTTCATCGGCCGCACCCAGTACATCCAGTCGCACGCGCTGTTCGTCATCTGGATCGGCTACGGCCTGCTGCTGATGATGGCCTATCTGGAAACCCTCGCGAAAAACAACCTCCTCACCAAGGTCGGCGGCGTGGTGTTGGTGGCGTTGCTGCCCTTCGCGCTCGTCTATAAAAACTTCAACAGCGAACAGCAGCGAATGATCGTCGGTGGAAGCGAGCAAAACGGGCACGACTTCGGCTGGCAGTTCGGCAACTGGCAACTCCGCGGCGTCGAAGGCATCAAAGACGACCTGAGCTACTGGTATCCGGACCCGGCGGAATTCGACAAGCAGTGGGCGGCCTATCCCTGCAAGAACTACCCCGAACCCATGGGCCCCAACGCGATCTTCTTCGGCGGCACCGATCCGGGCCGCTTCGTGCCGACCTACATGATCTATTCCGCGAAGGTCCGCCCCGACGTCTACCTCATCACCCAGAACGCGCTCGCGGACAACACCTACATGAACGTCATGCGCGACCTCTACGGCGACCAGATCTGGATCCCCTCGCCCATCGACTCCAACCAAGCGTTCCAAATGTACGTCCAAGGCGTGCAGTCCGGCAAAATCAACGCGGGCGCGGACGTGAAGACCGAAGGCGGAAAGGTGCAGGTGCAGGGCGTCGGCGGCGTCATGCAGATCAACGGCTTCCTCAGCAGAATGATCTTCGATCACAACCAATACCGCACCGAATCCCGAACCGAGGAGAAAACGCGGCCGGTCGGCGCCGCGGTCGTGCTGGAGGAGCCGCCCATCGATCCAAAAACCGGCCTCCCGCCGAAACGGACCTTCTACGTCGAGGAAAGCTACGTCCTTCCGTGGATGTATCCCTACCTCACGCCCAACGGCCTGATCATGAAGATCAACAACCAGCCGACGCCGCTCACGGCGGAGATGATCAAGAACGACACCGACTTCTGGAACTGGTATGTCGACCGCCTCATGAACGACCCGAAATTCATCGGCGACATCGTGGCGCGCAAATCATTCTCCAAACTGCGCAGCGCCCTCGCGGGGCTCTACGCCGCGCGCGGCAAACCCAACGAGTCCGAGGCCGCCTTCCGCCAAGCCGTCGCCCTTTACGACCTCAGCCCTGAGGCCAACTTCCGCCTCGCCGACCTCATCTCACGACGAGGGCGCTTCGACGAAGCCATCGAGATTTTCGACGTCTTTCTTAAGAAAGATCCGAACAACGACAAGGCGCTGCAATTCCAGAACAACCTCAAGAACATGAAAAAAATGGCCGCCAGACGAACGGAGCTCGAACAAAAGCTCCGCGGCGGGACCATCGAGTTCAACGACGTGATGGAACTCATCAATATTCAATTCAACACGGGCAAGACCCGCGAGGCCGAGGCGCTCGCCCAAAAAATGATCAGCTCCGGAAAAATGCAACCCGACATGCTCATGAGCATGGCCCAATACATGGCCGAAAAACGCAAGCTCGGAACCGTGGACCTCGCGCTCAAACAATACACGCTGCTGGCGCCGCAAGATCCGACCGGCTGGATCAACCTCGCCGCGTTGCAACTCGTTCAAAACAAACGCGGCGAAATGTTCGTTTCGCTCCGCGAAGCCGTCAAGGTGGGCGGCGAGCCCATACGAACGCGGTTGCGCGACGACAAACGATTCGATCCGGTTCGCAAGACGCCCGAGTTCCAGAAACTTGCTCCGTCGCGACAACCCACCTCCAACAATCTCGGCCTCGCGCCCCTGCCCGGCATGTAAGGACCCGCGTGAAAATCCTCGTCTACGACGACAACCCCGATTTCGGCGGCCATCAGATCATGGCCTGCCGAGGGATTGAGGCGCTCGCCGCCGAGCCAACGACCGAGGTCGTCGGCATGATCAACCCCGCCAACCAAAAACTCGCGGAACGACTCGTCGGCATTCAGACGCTCGACGCCGACGCCGAACGAATCCATACGCTCAACCCCGACCTCGTGCTCTGCGTTCAGGGCGACATCGCCCAATCCACCGCCGGCGTTCGGGCCGCGCGCGCCGCGGGCGTCGAGTGCGCGAGCTACATCGCGATCCCGCATCGCCTCGCCGACATGGGCGCGAAACTCGGCGCCCTCCGCGATCTACGAAACCGCCGATTATTCAACCAACCCGACCGCTTCATCACCATCTCGGAAAGCATGAAAGCGCTACTGATCGAACGCGGAACCAAAAAACCGATCGCCGTGGTTCCCAACGGCATCCCCGCGCCGCCCATACCAGCGATCATGGAGCGGGGAGCAACAACGACGCTCGCGGTCGTGGGCCGGATCGAATTCAAACAGAAACGCCAGGACTTCCTCGTCCGCGCCTTCCAAGCGCGGCCGGACCGCTTCAAAAATTGCCGCCTTATGTTTTTCGGCGACGGCCCCGACGCCCGTCCGCTCGACCGAATGATCGCGGACGTCGAAAACATTTCGCGCGCGCCATGGTCGAACGATATCGAGGCGATCTACGGCATGATCGATTTCCTGATCATCCCGTCGCGCTACGAAGGCGTACCGCTCGTGATGCTCGAGGCGCTCGCCCGCGGCGTTCCGGTCCTCGGCAGCGCCCGCGACGGCATGAAGGACGTCCTGCCGCCCGAATGGACCTTCGCGCCCGAAAACGCGGACGCGCTGGCCGCGGCGTTCTCCAACGCCCGCGACGACGGGATCGGAAAAATCGCCGAGCTTCAGATGAAGGTGCTCGCCGAAAACTCCATCGAAGCCTTCAACGCCAACTTCGTTCGAGCCGTGAGCGGGCAATAAAAAAAGGCGCCCCGCGAGGGAGCGCCTTTTCATCATTTCCAACGAGTGGAAACTTATTCAGCGGCTTCGTCGTTCAGCGCGGCTTTGCGGCTGAGACGAACGCGGCCCTGATTGTCGATGTCGATGCACTTCACGCGCATCACGTCGCCCGGCTTGCAGATCGCGTCGACACTATCGATGCGCTCGTTGGCCATTTCGGAAATGTGAACCAGACCTTCCTTGCCCGGCATGCACTCGACGAACGCGCCGAAGTCCTTGACGGCGATAACTTTGCCCTCGTAGGTCCGACCAATTTCGATTTCGGCGGTCAGCGCGTTAACCTGGCTGATGGCGCTTTCCATCGCGTCGGCGTCGACCGCGAAGATGTTGACCGTTCCGTCTTCCTGAATGTCGACCTGAGCGCCTGAGCTCTCGGTGATCGCGCGGATGTGCTTTCCGCCCGGTCCGATCAGCGCGCCGATCTTCTCGGGGTCGATCTTAACGGTCGTGATGCGCGGCGCGGTCGCGGCGAGTTCTTCGCGCGGAGCGGGCAGAACGGCTTCCATCTGGTCGAGGATGTCGCAACGACCCTTGCGGGCGATCTCGAACGCTTCGGCGACCTGGTCCCAGTTAAGGCCATGCACTTTCAGGTCAACCTGGAAGCCGGTGATGCCCTTGCGGGTACCCACCACCTTGAAGTCCATGTCGCCGCAGTGGTCTTCAACACCGAGGATGTCGATAACCTGAATGGAGGCGCCTTTTTCGTCCGTGAACAGACCGACGGAAATACCCGCGACCGCAGCTTTCAGCGGAACACCCGCGTCCATCAGCGCCAGACAGCCGCCGCACGCGGAGGCCATGGAGGAGGACCCGTTGGAGCCCATCACTTCGGAAACCACGCGCACGGTGTAGGGGAATTCATCCGGCATTACCGGAGCGAGCGAACGCTCGGCCAAGTTGCCATGGCCGATTTCGCGGCGGCCGGTCATCCCCAGACGACCGACTTCGCCCACGGAGTAAGGCGGGAAGTTGTAGTGCAGAATGAAGTTCTTTTCATTCACGCCACCGGTGACCGCGTCGAAGCGCTGCGATTCTTTGGTGGTTCCGAGGGTGACCATGCAGATGGTCTGCGTTTCGCCGCGGCCGAAGATGGCCGAACCGTGCGTGCGGGGAAGCACGCCGACCTGAACATCCAGATCGCGCAGCTCCAGCATGCCGCGTCCACCGATGCGGGTTCCGCCTTCGGTAACGTTTTTACGAACGGTTTCGATTTCCAGTTCGTGAAACGCGTGGAAGAACTGGTCTTCGGTCATTTCAGCGAAAAGTTCCTGCATCTGAGGCTTCAGCTCTTCCTTCAGTGCCGAAACGGCGTCTTGACGCTCAAGCTTGGCGCCGATTTTCATCAGCTCTTTGAACTTTTCGCCAACGAGTTCGCGGGCCTTGTCAACCAGCGTGGTGTCTTTGGGTTCCGGCGCGTAAACTTTTTCCGGCATGCCGAGCGCCTTGCGAAGCTCCAGCTGGCCGTCGATGATTTTAACCACTTCAGCGTGCGCGACTTTCATGCCTTCGATGAAATCGGCTTCGGGGATTTCCTTGGCGCTGCCTTCGATCATCATGACCGTTTCGCGGGCTCCGCAGTAGGTCAGGTCGATGTCGCTCGCCGCGAGCTCGTCGTGGTTGGGATTGACGATCCACTCGCCGTCGTTGCGGACGATGCGAACGGCGCCGATCGGGCCATCGAACGGCAGATCGGTCAGCGTCAGCGCGGCCGAGGCGGCGTTCACGCTGAGCACGTCGGTATCGAGCGTTCCGTCGCAGCTAAAGAGCATGTTGTTGATCTGCACTTCGCGGTGGAAGTTGTCCGGAAAGAGCGTGCGAATCGGACGGTCGGTGACGCGCATGGTGAGGATTTCCTTCTCGGAAGGACGCGCCTCGCGCTTGATGTAACCGCCGGGGAAACGGCCGGCCGCGTA
>JARFRL010000154.1 GCA_029287275.1 Pontiella desulfatans | reverse complement strand
TTGGAAGCGGCAAAGAACACGTTAGACGTTTGACTTGCCGCGGGGCGCTTCCTAGTATCTTCGGATCAACAGGGAGTCTTACATGAACACGCGGTTGCCTTCACTTCTTCTGGTCGCTTTCGGCCTATTCGTTTTAAACGGGTGCACGTCCTTGCCGTCGGTCGGTCCGGACTACGAGGAGCCGACCGTCGAAATGCCCGACGCGTGGCACGAGTCCGTTCAGGAGGATCTCGCGGACGGCGAACCCGACCTGAAAACCTGGTGGACCGTTTTCAACGACGAAACGCTCAATGAGCTGATCGACCGCGCTTCCACCAACAACCTCGACCTAAAAACCGCGGCCGCGCGCGTTGAGCAAGCCGCCGCGCTGCGCGGCGTGAGCGCCAGCCAATGGTGGCCCGAGATCGTCGCCGGCGCCGGAGCGAGCGCGTTTCAGACCTCGGTCGCCCAAACGCCTTCGGGATCGGACCGGCGGGGCGAGCTTTACGAGGCGGGGCTCGGCATGGCGTGGGAGCTTGATTTGTGGGGCCGCGTCCGCCGCTCCGTCGAATCATCCGACGCGTCGTTGCAGGCGTCGGTCGAGAACTACCGCGACATCATGGTGGTGCTCTACGCGAACATCGCCGCGAACTACATCAACGCGCGCACGCTGCAAGAGCGGCTTTCCTTCGCGACCAACAACCTCGAGGCGCAGGACAAGACCTTGAAACTCACGCTAAACCGCTTCGACGCCGGATTGGTTCCCGCGCTCGACGTCTCGCAGGCGAAGCTCAACCGATTCCGCACCGAGTCGGCCATTCCGCAGCTGCGCCAGACCCTCGTCGAAACCATCAATCGGTTAAGCGTGTTGACGGGGCAAATGCCCTACGCTTTGGAACAAGAACTCATGAAAACGAAGCCCATTCCGCACCCGCGCCGCGAGGTGGTCGCGGGCCTTCCGGCGGAACTCTTGCGTCAGCGCCCGGACATCCGGCGCGCCGAGCGCGAGCTCGCGGCCCAGAACGCGCTGATCGGCGCGACCCAGGCCGAGCTCTACCCGACGCTCACGCTACCCGGAACCTTGACGGTGCAATCGCCGAACGGAAACTTGTTCGACGGCGCGAACGTCGCCTACGGCTTCGGGCCGCAATTGAAATGGAGCATTTTCAATGGGCGCCGCGTCCGAAGCCAGGTCGACGCCGAGCGGGCCGCGACCAAGGTTGCGCTGCACTCCTATGAGCAAACCATTCTTCTCGCGCTTGAAGAGGTCGAGGGCGCCATGGCCGCGTTCGCGTACGAAAACGACCGCGTCTCGTTTCTCGAGGAGGCCGAGGCGTCCGCGAACAAATCAGTTCAACTCGTCACCGAGCTCTACAAGTCCGGTCTGACCGATTTCCAGAACGTGCTGAACATGGAGCAGGCGTTGTTGGAACAGCAGGACCAGCTCGCCACGAGCCGCGGCCGCATCAGCGCGAATCTCGTCGCCATCTATAAAGCCCTCGGTGGGGGATGGGCCCCGCCGGCCGAGATCGAATGAGTTCGCGCCGTCTCATGCTCGAAGCCATCGTGAAAGGGCGCTTCAGCGCGTTGTTGGTCTCGATCGCGTTGTTGTTTCTGGTGAGCCCGCTGATTCCCGGGGATCAGGGGTTCGTCGACAAGACGTTCGGCGTTTTCATCCTTGTCGTGCTCGCGAGTTGCATTCGCGCCGTGTCGCGCACGCGCCGGTTTTTCATTTTCATGATTCTGTTCACGTTGCTTAACGTGAGCGTGGGCGGGTTTGAGATTGTTCGCGAAATGGAACCACAAGCGTTTCTGTCGGTGGTGCTGGTCCTGCGGGCGGCCTATTTCGTGGTCGTGTTTTTCAGCATCATGCGCTACGTGCTCGATTCCAGCACGGTGACCGGCGATAAAATCTGCGGCGCGATTTCCGCCTACATGATCATGGGCATCGCCTGGGGCTTTGTGTACAGCCTGTTTTATCATCTCGATCCCACCTGCATCCGCGTGCCCGAGGAACTCGTTTCGCCGGGCGTGAACAGCGCGTGGGCGTTTTATTTCAGCTTCACGACGTTGACCACGCTGGGCTTTGGCGATCTGGTTCCGCTGAAGCCCGCCGCGCAGTCCTACGCCATTATGGAAGCGGCGTGCGGACAGGTGTTTCTCGCGGTGATCATCGCGCGGCTCATCGCGCTGCACATCACGCACGAGCGCTTGGAGAAGCAACACGACTAAGGCTTCGGCGCGGTTTCCGGGAGCGTTTCCACGTCCACCGTTTCCATCCATCGCTTCAGCGCGCTCCAGCCCTCGAATCCCGCGACGCGCTTGAAATACTGGTATCCATCGCCGTAATCGGGATCGGTGCAGATTTCGATGCTTTGCAGCGCGTCGGCGTAGTTTCTACGGCGGCAATACTCCGCGGCCGCCTGCTGGCAGAGCCCTTCGTGCACCCAGAGCGGCGCGTCCTCGAGTCGCTTGAAGTGCTCGTGAATCAAGTCGTGCGTCAGCTCGTGCGTGGCCGCGACGCGAAACACCTCGTCGTGCAGATGATCGATGAGGTAGATCGTTTCCCGCGAGTCCTTGGGACTCTCCCGCCACGCGCCGAAAAAGCCGCGTTTGCGCAGATAGGTTTGCCGGCTGTAAAGGCCGCGGATCGGAACCGGCGAGTCGGATTTTCGCAGGTCGGTGGAAAGTTTCATCATCTCGTCCCGGTCGACCAGTTTCAGGTCGGGAACGGAACCGATCGTCAGCGAGGTCCACGCTTCCAGCCACCGTCGGGCGCGGTCGTAATGCTGTTGGGCGAGCGCCTCGTCGCGCACGGCCCAGCGCGCGCAGTTCACGCAGATTTCGCGTCCGTCGTCAAGTTGGGTGGGATAGGCCGCGGGCAGTCCGCAGCAGAAGCAGGTGGGGCTGCGCTCGACGCAGCGCTGGCAATAGTTGTGGCTGGTGATGTTGAAGCCTTCGTAAATGGGTTCGTTGCAGATCTCGCAGTCGGGCAGGGTGGTGTTGAAGCAGTTCTGGCCGCAATAAACCGCGCCTTCCGACTCGACGTATTTTCCATCGATCACCTTTTCGCACCGCGCGCAGCGGGGGCGTAGAAGATCGACGCAAGCCTCGGAACAGCAAATCTTGTTCTCATAGGTCCAATATTGCTCCGAAAGGCGCCCGGCGCAAACGTGGCAACGCATGCTGGGCGCGGCGCCGACCGTCGCGACGCCGATCAGCAGCGCCGCCGTCGCGAAGAGGCGTCTGGAGAACTCGCTCATGGGCCCCATTCTAGCTGGCCGCGGTTGAAATGCAGTCTTTTTTATTCCCATGCTTGGCACCGCGGGGATAGGATCTTTCCGTACGTTGAAAGGAACTTCGAATGGCGGAAAGACAAATCATGGTGATCTCGGTGATGGACCGCGATCGACCCGGTATCGTGGCGGAAGTGACCGAAGGCGTCAGCGCCTTGGGCGGAAATCTCGCGGATCTGCGCGAATCGGTGCTGTGCGGCTGGTTCACGATGATCCTCGTCGCGAGCTTTCCGGCCGACGTCGACGCGGCGCGCGTCGAGCAGGCGCTGGCGAAAAGCACGTCGTCGCGGGTTTCGGTCGTTCCGGCCGAGGGCTCGATGGCCGAGACCGAAGCCTCGGACCAGGTTTACGTGCTCACCGCCGTCGGGCGCGACCGCGTTGGCCTCGTGGCGCGGGTGTCGCGCTTCTGCTTCGACCGCGGCGTGAACATCCTCGACCTCGCCTCCCACGTCGACGGCGACCAATACACCATGATGCTCCAAATCGACCTTGCCGACGCGGTTTCGCGCGGGGACTTCAAAGCCGCGCTCACGCGCTTCGGCGATGAATCAGGGCTCAAGCTCGTGCTCCAGCACAACGATATCTTCCGCGCCACCAACGAGATTTAAACATGATTCGATCCGACCAGATTCTCAACACCGTCGACATGATCCAGAAGGAAAACCTCGACGTCCGCGCCGTGACCATGGGCATCAGCCTGCTCGATTGCCGGACGGGCGACGCTGAAAGCACCGCGCGAAAGATCGAGGAAAAGATCAAGTCGCTCGCGGGAAACTTCGTGGAGACGTGCGACCGTTTCGGCGGCAAGTACGGCGTGCCGGTGGTCAACAAGCGGATTTCGGTCACGCCGATCGCCCACGTTGGCGCGGGGTTCGACCGCGCCGGATTCATTCGGCTCGCCAAAGCGCTCGACGCCGCGGCGTCGGCGGTGGGCATCGACATCATCGGCGGCTATTCCGCGAACGTGGAAAAGGGAGTTGGGCAAGGCGACCTGAACCTGATCCGCTCCGTGCCGGAAGCCCTCGCGACCACCGCCAAGGTCTGCTCGTCCATCAACGCCGGTTCGACGCGCCACGGCTTGAATATGGACGCGGTCGCCTTGCTGGGCCAGACGGTGAAGGACGCCGCCGAAGCGAGCGCCGACGCCAATGGGTTCGGCGCGGCAAAGTTGGTGGTGTTCGCCAATCAACCCGGCGACAATCCGTTCATGGCCGGCGCGATTCACGGCCTCGGCGAGGCCGACGCGGTCATCAACGTCGGCGTCAGCGGCCCCGGCGTGATCGCCCGCGCCTTGGAGCGTAAAATCGAAATGGAAGGCGCGGAGAGCCTCGGCCTCGACGATTTGGCCGAGGAGATCAAGCAGGCGACCTTCCGCGTGACGCGCTGCGGCGAGCTCATCGGCCGCAAAGTCGCGGAGGCGCTTGGTTTGCCGTTCGGCGTGGTCGACCTCTCGCTCGCGCCGACGCCTTCCGTCGGCGACAGCGTCGGCGAGATTTTGAAGATTCTCGGCGTGGACGATGTCGGCGCGCCGGGCTCGACCGCGATCGTCGCGATGCTGAACGACGCGGTGAAGAAGGGCGGCTCGTTCGCGTCGCCCAGCGTGGGCGGGTTGAGCGGCGCGTTCATTCCCGTGATGGAGGATTCCGTGCTCGCGGAGGCGGCGGAGACCGGATGTCTGACGTTGGAAAAACTCGAGGCGATGACCTGCGTTTGCTCGGTCGGCCTCGACATGGTTCCGATTCCCGGGGACACCGCCCCGGAAACAATCGCCGCGCTCATCGCCGACGAGCTGATGATCGGCGTGATTAATTGCAAGACCACCGCGGCGCGGCTGATTCCGGTGCCCGGAAAAGCCGCGGGCGAATTCGTCTCGTTCGGCGGTCTTTTCGGCGCGAGCGTCGTGATGCCGGTGCGCAACAGCGGGAAATCGGCGCGCTTCGTGCGTTTCGGGGGCAGGATCCCCGCGCCGATCCATAGCTTGAAGAATTAGCGACAAAGGAGACCGCCATGAAAAAGCAGTACTTGTTCGTCATGTTCGCGCTGTGTTTTTTCGTGTGGGCCATCGTGGTCGACAACGTGGTTCTTCCGAGGATGGACAAATTGCGGCAGGATAGCGGTCAATACTCGCGTTTCCGCGTGAAGGAATGGACGGGCGACGGCAGGTTCGATCTGATCGACGACGAGTTGTTGGTTTACGCCTACGTGAAAGGCCGCGAACAACTTTATTATCTCGACCGCTCCACGTTCTTCGAGTCGGTTCTCTCCAGCCTTGAGCCCGGCTCCCCGGTCCAATTGCGCTACGTGAAGGGGTTCCCGAAGGTCTGGAAAAGAAATCTCTATGATCTCCAGATGGATGGTTCCAGCGTCTTGCGCTACTCGCCGGGACAGTTGGCCGAACGCCAAAAATTCATCTGGAAGTTCACGGGAATCATGGGCGGCGCGTTTCTCTTTCTCGCCGCGTT
>JARFRL010000014.1 GCA_029287275.1 Pontiella desulfatans | reverse complement strand
CAGCACCAGCGGCTCCTGACCGTTGAAGCGCGCGGCGATGGACGCGGCCGGCGTTTTGGGGGCGATGAACACCAAGGGGGTTTCGGCGAGCGGCATGAACTCGAGCCGCGCTAGTTTGCGGTCGGGCAGGGCCGCGACCGCAAGGTCGATCTCGCCGCTGAGCACTTGTTCGACGGCGCGTTCGGCGGCGCCCGTTCGGAGTTCGAGATGCACGGCGGGAAACTTGGCGCGGTAGGTTTCGAGCAGTTCGGGGAGCAGGCTGTAGACCGCGGTGACGGAGGCGTAGAGCGAAAGGGCGCCGCTGACGGCGTTCCCCTCGGCCAGACCGTTTTTGAAGTCCAACCAATCTTTCACCGCGGCGCGCGCGTAGACGAGCAGCTCGCCGCCCGCGTCGGTGAGCGCCGCGCCGCGGTTGTCGCGCAGGAACAGCGGTTGGCCCACCTCCTCCTCGAGGCGCTGAATCGTCCGCGTCAGCGCCGACGGGCTTAGATTGCGCGCCCGGCTGGCCCGCCCGAAGTGCAGCAGCTCCGCGGTCTTGATGAAGGTTTCTAGCGATTCGATATCCATTTGGCGTGATCCGTGACGATTGGGCCGCGAGTTGGAACCGTTTCACGCTTCAATCGTCACGCCTCGCTCCCTCGTTTCATATTCCGCGATATAGTATTCATAATAAATCAATTTACGCAACACGCCTTTCGCGGTAGGTTGCGCCCGTTTCTAATCAACCAAGGAGAGATCAAATGGGTCAGAACTATTTCAACACGCTGCCGATGCGGCAGAAACTCGAAGAGATCGGCACCTGCCGGTTCATGGACGCCGCGGAATTCGCGAACGGATGCGAATACGCCAAAGGCAAGAAAATCGTCATCGTCGGTTGCGGCGCGCAAGGCCTGAACCAAGGGCTCAACATGCGCGACAGCGGCCTCGACGTGTCCTACACGTTGCGCACCGCTGCGATCGCGGAGAAGCGCCAGTCCTACCTCAACGCGGCCGACAACGGGTTCGCGGTCGGCACCTACGAGGAAATGCTGCCCTCCGCCGACATCGTCATGAACCTCGCGCCGGACAAGCAACACACCAACGTCGTTGAAACCGTTGTTCCGATGATGAAGAAAGGCGCCACCTTCTGCTACGCGCACGGCTTCAACATCGTCGAGGAAGGCACGCTCATCCGCGAGGACCTGACGGTCATCATGGTCGCCCCGAAATCCCCGGGCTCGGAAGTCCGCGAGGAATACAAGCGCGGCTTCGGCGTTCCCACGCTGATCGCCTGCCACGTCGCCAACGATCCGAACGGCGACGGCCTCGAGCTCGCCAAAGCCCTCGCGGTCGCGCAGGGAGGGCACCACGCGGGCGTGCTCGAATCCAACTTCGTCGCGGAAGTGAAATCCGACCTCATGGGCGAGCAGACCATCCTCTGCGGCCTGCTCCAGGCCGGCGCGATCCTCTGCTTCGACAAGATGGTCGAGAAGGGCATCGACGCGGGCTACGCCAGCAAGCTGATCCAGTACGGCTGGGAAACCATCACGGAAGGCCTGAAGCAAGGCGGCATCACCAACATGATGGATCGCCTCTCCAACCCCGCGAAGCTGAAAGCGTTCGATCTGGCCGACGATCTGAAATTGATCATGCGCCCGCTCTTCGAGAAGCACATGGACGACATCATCACCGGCGAGTTCTCCCGCCTGATGATGGAAGACTGGGCCAACGACGACGTCAAGCTGCTGACTTGGCGCGCCGAAACCGGCGAAACCGCGTTCGAGAAAACGCCCGCGGGCGACGTCGAGATCTCCGAGCAGGAATACTACGACAACGCGATTCTCATGGTCGCGATGGTTAAATC
>JARFRL010000108.1 GCA_029287275.1 Pontiella desulfatans | reverse complement strand
TTACGTCATGGTCGACTCCGGCGCCCGTGGTTCACGCCAGCAGATTCGTCAGCTGGCCGGTATGCGCGGCCTGATGGCCAAGCCGTCCGGCGAGATTATCGAACGTCCGATTCTCTCGAACTTCCGCGAGGGGCTGTCCGTTCTCGAATATTTCATCTCGACGCACGGCGCTCGTAAAGGTCTGGCCGATACCGCGCTTAAGACCGCGGACTCCGGGTACTTGACTCGTAAGCTGGTGGACGTCTCGCACGACATCATCATCACCGAGGAAGACTGCCACACGCTGAACGGTATTGAAGTGGCCGCGATCACCGAAGGCGACGACGAGCTCGTCTCCCTCGCGACCCGCATCATCGGTCGTACGGCCGCGGAGGACATCTGCAATCCGCACACGCTGGACGTCCTCGTGGCCGCCGGCGAGCTGATCGACAAGTATTCCGCCCGCAAGGTGGAAAGCGCCGGGGTTGAACTCGTGGTTATCCGGTCGGTTCTGACCTGCGAATCGCGTCGCGGCGTTTGCGCCAAGTGCTACGGCAAAAACCTGGCCACCGGCAAGGTCGCTCAGCTGGGGCAGCCCGTTGGCATCATCGCCGCGCAGTCCATTGGCGAGCCGGGCACGCAGCTCACGATGCGTACGTTCCATATTGGTGGTACCGCTTCGTCCGTCTTCAAGCAGCCGAAGATCACCGCCAAAATCGGCGGCATCGCGAAATACGAGAACATCCGTTCCGTTAAAGTGGATGACAAGAACGTCATTCTCAACAAAAACGGAAGCATCATCATCGTCGACGAAGAGGGCCGCGAACTCGAGCGTTACGCGATGGTGATCGGCGCGCTCGTTACCGTGGATGACGGTGGAGAGGTTAAGGCGAAAGAAACCTTCGTTGAGTGGGATCCCTACTCCGTTCCGATTCTTTCCGAGCACAACGGCACGCTCGAGTTCCACGACTTCATTGAAGGCGTGACCGTGCAAAAAGCCGTTGATGAGGCGACCGGCATCGAAGGTCTGACCGTCATGGAGCACAAAGAAGACCTCCATCCGCAGATCGTCATCGTCGGCAAGGACGGAAGCAAAGGCTTCTATTCCATTCCGGCTGGCGCACAGGTCATGATCGCCGAAGGCAACCAGATCAGCGCCGGCTTCACGTTGGCTCGTACGCCGCGTAAAACGGTTCGTACCAAGGACATCACCGGGGGTCTGCCGCGCGTGGCCGAGCTCGTCGAGGCCCGCACGCCGAAAGAAGCGGCCGAGATCGCGAAGATCGAAGGCATCGTTGAATTGGGCGGCATAGCGAAAGGCAAGCGCAAGCTCATCGTCCGCGACACCGTCACTGGCGCCGAGGAAGAGCATCTCATTCCGATGAACAAGCACGTCATCGTGTTCCCGGGCGACTTCGTCCACAAGGGGCAGCAGCTGACGGAAGGTCCGATCGTTCCGCAAGAACTGCTCGAGGTCTGCGGTCCGCAGGATCTGCAGGAGTATCTCGTGAACGAGGTGCAGGCGGTTTATCGTCTGCAGGGCGTGGAAATCAACGACAAGCACATCGAGGTGATCGTTCGTCAGATGCTGCGCAAGGTCAAGATCACCGATCCCGGCGACACCGAGTTCCTTTGGGGCGAGCAAGTCGAAAAGCAGACCTTCCAGGAAGTCAACCAACGCGCGGTCGGCGATGGCCGTCGTCCGGCGGAAGCTTCTCCGGTTCTGTTGGGCATCACCAAGGCCGCGCTCGAAACCGAATCGTTCATTTCGGCGGCTTCGTTCCAGGATACCACGCGTGTTCTGACCAAGGCGGCGACGCTCGGCATGGTTGATTCGCTCCGCGGCTTCAAGGAAAACGTTATCATGGGTCGTTTGATTCCCGCTGGTACCGGTTTCCCGATGTACCGCGATATCAAGCCGGTCAAGCTTGGCGAGGAAATCTCGGTCGAAGACGCGTTGGGCGGCGACCCGCTCGCGTTCGCGGATCAGGCCGAAGATATCTAGTCTGGACCTCGCGTCCCACGAAAAGCGTCCCTCGCGGGGCGCTTTTTTTGTTTCCACGCCGCGAGAAACGGATGGGCCGAGCGCCTCGGTGGTGGCATATTGTCGGAATGACGAAGAACGAACGCGGCTTGATGGTGGATCTTGAAGTTGCGGCGCCCGGCGAATTTAAAACCGCGGGCGCGGGCTGGACCATTCGCGCGGGGTTCGCAGAGTCGCCGTTCGGGCGCTGTCTCATGGCCGCGTGCCCGCGGGGCATCTGCCACCTGTCCTTTGACGAGGAGAACGCTTGGGCCGCGTTCACGGGCGCCTGGCCGAGGACCGTGGTCGTTCGTGATGATGAGTGGGCGGCGATCGTGTGCCGATCTGTTTTTTCCGGCCGCGTTCATCAGCCGTCGCGAAACGCCGGACCCTGGAAACTGTTCGTAAGAGGTAGCGAGTTTCAGGCGAAGGTCTGGCGGGCCTTGCTTGAGATTCCAGAGGGGGACCTGGTGAGCTACGGCCGTCTGGCGGAACTCGTGGGGAATCCCAGGGCGGCGCGCGCGGTGGGGGCGGCGGTGGGAAGCAACCCGGTCGGCTTCCTGATTCCTTGTCATCGCGTCATTCGCGCGTCTGGAGCGATCGGCGGGTATCGTTGGGGCGTGGATCGCAAGCGCGCGATTCAGGCTTGGGAGCGCGCCGCGGCGCGATAAAAAAAAGGCGCCCGATTGGACGCCTTGATTCAAACTATAAAGCTTGAGGTCTTACATAGGAACTACGTTGGTGGCGCAAGGACCTTTCTGGCCCTGTCCAACTTCGTAAGAAACCTTCTGTCCTTCGTCGAGCGACGCGTAACCGGAAACTTGAATTTCCGAGTGATGGACGAACATATCGGTTCCGCCTTCGTCAGGAGTGATGAAACCAAAGCCCTTTTCAGCGCTGAACCATTTTACTGTACCTGTATTCATTTTCTTTCCTTAATTGAATGAGATGCGTGTATATCCTGTTCACGCGAACTTTGCGAAGTTTTTTTTCAATTATTATTTGTCGGAAAAATTAGTCGCATGGCGTGAAAGCGCCGCCGCGGCGCGCGGCGCCTTCGTTTGGAGGGGCGCGCGGCGCGCGGTTCGCGGCCGGGTTTCAGGTTGCTCGCGAGGCGCTTCTTCTCTTTAAAGAAAAGAAACACGCGGACGGGCGCGTTTCGGCGGGGGCCAAATAGAGGAACTTTTCGCTGGATTTTGTGGGCGGGTTATATATGTTGTCTCTCCTTTCGCGTCGAATTGTGAACGGCGGGAGGGAGTTTGGATTCGCAACTGGCTAATCTACAGGTGCTTTCGCTCTCTCCTCTTTTTACGCGGCTGGCGGTTTTCATCGCGCGGAGGATCGTTTGAGTTAGGTGAAATTTGTTACATGTTTCGCTTGCGGTGCGGGGAGTGGATGTCTACTGTCCTGCGCTTGTCTTTTTTAAGGAAGGGATATTTATGCCTACAATCAATCAATTGGTAAGAAAGCCGCGAGTTCTTCAGAAAAAGAAGAGCAAGTCGCCTGCGTTGGCCACCTGCCCGCAGCGTCGCGGCGTGTGTCTGCTGGTTAAAACCCAGACGCCGAAGAAGCCGAACTCGGCTTTGCGTAAAGTCGCCCGTGTTCGTTTGACCAACGGTCGTGAAGTCAACGCCTACATCGGTGGTGAAGGGCACAACCTGCAGGAGCACAGCATGGTGCTGGTTCGCGGCGGTCGTGTGAAGGACTTGCCGGGTGTTCGCTATCACATCGTACGCGGCGCCTTGGACTGTCTGGGTGTCGATGGCCGTAAACGCGGTCGTTCGATGTATGGCGCCAAGCGCCCGTAAGCAGAAGGACATTTGTGCTATGGCCAGAAGACATAGAGCTGAACAACGTCCGCTGATTCCGGTTCCCCGCTACAACAACCAGATGGTCGCCTACATGATCAACTGCGTGATGGAGCGCGGTAAGAAATCGGTCGCGGCGAAAATCGTTTACGGAGCCCTCGAGGATATCCAGGCGCAACTTACCGACGAAGATCCGGTGCACGTATTCACCACCGCGGTTGAAAACGTCTCTCCGCGTCTGGAAGTGAAGTCCCGCCGAGTTGGTGGGGCGACCTATCAGGTTCCGCTGGAAGTGAAGCCCAAGCGGCAGACCGCCCTCGCGACTCGTTGGCTGATCGCCTTCGCGGGAAACCGCAAGGGTGTTCCGATGCGCAAAGCGCTGGCGAACGAAGTGATCGACGCCTTCAAGGGCCAGGGAGCGGCCATTAAGAAGCGCGACGACACGCACAAGATGGCCCAGGCCAACAAGGCCTTCGCGCACTACCGCTGGTAATCCCACGGTCTCGCGCCGGTTACATAGGAAACCCCCAACGGATGGGGGTCGCCGATTGAAAGGAAGGTTCCAATCATTGGAGCCTTCCGGTTATTGAAGAAAGAAATGAATAGCACCGTGAACCATACGAAGCATAAAGCAGGAAAGGGCTCGGATTCCCCTCGGGAAGCCGAAGGTCGCGCTTATGCTTTGTCCACGGTTCGCAACATCGGCATCGTCGCTCACATCGACGCGGGGAAAACCACCACGTCCGAGCGCGTGCTCTACTATTCCGGCAAGGTCCACAAAATCGGCGAGGTCCACGACGGAACCGCCACGATGGACTGGATGATTCAGGAGCAGGAACGCGGCATCACGATCACCTCCGCCGCGACCACCTGTTTTTGGAACGACCATCAAATCAACATCATCGACACCCCCGGCCACGTTGACTTCACCGTGGAGGTTGAACGCTCGCTGCGCGTCCTAGACGGCGCCGTGGGCGTTTTTTGCGCCGTAGGCGGCGTGCAACCGCAGTCCGAAACCGTTTGGCGGCAAGCCACGAAGTACAACGTTCCGCGGCTCGCCTTCGTCAATAAAATGGATCGCATGGGCGCCGACTTCCACAAAGTCGTCGATGAGATACAAACCAAGCTGAAAGCGCCCGCGACACCGATTCAAATTCCGATCGGCGCCGCCGAGAACTTCTCGGGACTGGTTGATCTGATCAAGATGCGCGGCGTCATCTTCTCCGAAGACGACATGGGATCGAACATCGAATACGTCGACATCCCCGCCGAACTGGCCGCCGACGCCGAGGCCTATCGCGCCGACCTGATCGAAAAGATCGCGGAGATCGACGAGCAAGTGCTCGAGGCCTACATGGAAGACGCCGACGTTTCAGAGGAAACGCTCGTCGCGGGACTACGCCGCGCCACCATCGCCAACGAGATCGTTCCGGTGCTGGTCGGCTCCTCGCTGAAGAACAAAGGCGTTCAGCCGTTGCTCGACGCGGTCGTCTCCCTGCTACCTTCGCCGCTCGACATTCCCGCCGTGGCCGGTGTTTCGCCCAAGTCCGAAAACGAACTTAGCCGCGAGGTTTCCGACTTCGAGCCGCTCACCGGACTGGTTTTCAAAATGGCCAACGACAAGTTCGTCGGCAAACTGGCCTTCGTCCGCGTTTACGCCGGGCAACTGAAGAAGGGCATGAACATTTACAATCCGCGCACCAAGAAGCGCGAACGCATCGGACGTCTGCTCCGCCTGCACGCCAACCATCGCGAAGACATCGACACGCTCTACGCGGGCGAAATCGGCGGCATGGTTGGGCAAAAGCTTTTCACCACCGGCGACACCGTCTGCTCCGAGAACGATCCGATCGTTCTGGAAAACATCGAGTTCCCCGAGCCCGTCATCTCCATGGCCATCGAGCCGAAGACGACCGGCGACAAAGACGCGTTGGTCGACGCGCTGCGCGACATGGCCGACGAGGATCCCACGTTCCACACCTCCATTCACGAGGAAACCGGCCAGACCATTATTCGAGGCATGGGCGAGCTGCATCTCGAAATCATCAAGGACCGCATTCTGCGCGAATACAAGGTGAAGGCCAACGCCGGCAAGCCGATGGTCGCGTATCGCGAGTCCGTCTCCGCCAAGGGCGAGGGCAATTTCACTTTCGAACGCGAGATCGGCGGCGATCATCATTTCGCGGCGCTGACGCTTTCCGTCGCTCCGGCCGCCGCGGGCGCGGGCAACACCATTTCGTTCGACGTTTCGAACAAGATCATACCCGACGCCTACCGCAAAGGCATCGAAGAGGGCATCGCCGACGCGCTGCTGACGGGCGTGCTGGGCAACTTCGCCATTATCGACGCCAAGGTGACGGTGATCGGCGGCCAGACGCACGACACGGATTCCAGCGAAGTGGCTTTCCGCTCGGCCGCGGTGATGGCGTTGCGCGACGCCGTGAACAACGCCGCTCCGGTTCTGCTCGAGCCGATCATGCTGCTGGAAATCGAAACGCCCGAGGAGCATTTGGGCGACGTTATGGGCGACCTTAACAGCCGCCGCGGCCGGATCCGCGAAATAAAATCCTCCAATGATTTACAGATCGTGCGAGCGGACGTTCCGCTCGCCGAAGTTTTCGGATACGCGACGTCGTTGCGGTCCTTAACAAAGGGTAGGGCGAGCTACTCGATGGAACCGCAAGCGTTCGACCCGGTTCCACCGAATATGACAGACGCTATCCTTAACCGGTAGAGAGAGAGAAAAATAATGACGAATCAAAGAATCAGAATTCGGCTGAAGTCGTTCGACCACCGCGTGCTCGACGTTTCCGCCACTGAAATTGTCGAGACGGCCCGCCGCACCGGCGCCCGCGTCGCGGGACCCATTCCGCTGCCGACTCGCATCGAGCGCTTCACGGTGAACAAGAGTCCGCACGTGAACAAAAAGGCCATGGAACAGTTCGAGATCCGCACGCACAAGCGTCTGCTCGACATCATCGATCCCACCATCAAGACCGTCGATGAGCTGAAGAAGCTCAACCTGCCGGCCGGTGTGGACATCACCATTAAAATCTAGGAGAGGAGACGATCATGAAAGGTTTGATTGGCAAGAAACTCGGAATGACCTCCATCTATGATGAAGATGGCGTCGCGGTTCCGGTTACCGTTATCGAGGCGGGGCCCTGCGTGGTCACGCAACTCAAGGATGCGGCGAAAGACGGCTACAAGGCCGTTCAGCTTGGATATGGCGACCAGAAAGAGCAGCGCATGACCAAGCCCGCGCTGGGTCACTTGAAAAAAGCGGGCGCTCCCGCGAAGAGCGTGTTGCGCGAATTTCGCGTTGAAGACGTTGAAGTGAACGTGGGCGACGAAGTCACCGCGGCCGCTTTCGAGGGCGTCAACTACGTCGACATCGTCGCGACCGGCAAGGGCCGCGGCTTCCAGGGCGTCGTTAAGCGCTATGATTTCGGCGGCGGCCGTGCTTCCCATGGTGGCGGCTGGGTTCGTCGTACCGGCTCCATCGGCATGTGCGAATTTCCCGGACGTGTTTTCAAGGGCAAGAAGATGCCTGGGCAGATGGGCGACAAGCGCGTCACCACGCAGAATCTGAAGATCGTTCAGGTTCGTCCCGAGGAAAACCTGATCCTGGTCAAGGGATCGGTTCCGGGCGCGACCGGCGGCATCGTCACCATTAAAGAAGCCCTCAAGAAGAAATAAGCGGGGAGTATCATGAGTAAATTACCTTTGAAAAATGTTAAGGGCGACAGCGTTGGCGACTACGAGTTCGCGGACAGCCTGCTCGTTCTCGACCGGGCCGACGCCCTGGTGCACGAAGCCATTGTCGCGTACAACGCGAACCAACGCGTCGGAACGGCCTCCACCCTGAACAAGGGCGAAGTGCACGGAAGCGGAAAGAAGCCTTGGAAGCAGAAAGGCCTCGGCCGCGCCCGCGCCGGTTACAAGCAGTCCAACGTTTGGCGCGGCGGTCACGCGGCGCACGGACCGCGTCCGCGTTCGTACAACAAATCAGTGACGAAGAAGGCCGGACGTCTTGCGTTCCAGCGCGCGTTCAGCGCCAAGGTCGACCAGGGCGACATCACCGTGATCGACGAATTGACGGTGTCCGCTCCGAAAACCAAGGAGTTCAACGCCGTGCTGAAGAACCTCGGTCTCGACCGCGGCGGACTCTTCATCGTTGAGCAAGCGAGCGACAACCAGCTGTTGGCTTCCCGCAACATCCCGAATGTTGAGTTGGCCACCGCGAAGCTTGTCAATATCTACCAGATCCTTCGCCACAAAAACGTGATCATCACGAAAGCCGGCATGGAAGCGATTGAATCGCGCCTCGGATAAAGGAACTATCGAGATGAAGAATTCAGCAGATATCATTAAACAAGTTTTGTTGACCGAAAAAGGGAACATGCTTTCCGAAGCGCAGAACAAATATTTGTTCAAGGTTTCCATGGAGGCCAACAAAGTCGAAATCAAGCGAGCCGTCGAAGAGCTCTTCAATGTCCGTGTTATGGCCGTCAATACGATGCGCCGAAAAGGCAAGAAGAGGCGCCAGAGAACAGCTCAGCATGGTACGACCGCCGCGTGGAAACGCGCCGTGGTCTCATTGCACGCGGAAGACAGTATTAACCTGATCTAAGGAGTTATTCGCAATGCCTTTGAAAGCACATAAACCGTACACGCCAAGCCGCCGGCACATGGTGTTGTCCGATTTCGCCGAGATCACCAAGTCGAGCCCCGAGCGCTCGCTGGTCAAGGCGAAGAAAAGCAACGCCGGCCGCAACAGCGCGGGACGCATTTCGGTGCGTCACCGTGGAGGCGGACATAAACGCCGCTATCGCGTGATCGACTTCAAACGCGACAAGTTCGGCATCCCCGCCAACGTCGCCGCGATCGAGTACGATCCGAATCGTTCCGCCCGCATCGCGCTGCTGCATTACGCGGACGGCGAGAAACGCTACATCATCGCTCCGGCGAAACTGGAAGTCGGCGCCACGCTGATGTCCGGTCCGGACGCCGAGCCTTCCGTGGGCAACGCGCTTCCGCTGGGCAAGATTCCGTTGGGCATGGCCGTTCACAACATCGAGTTGGTCGCCGGTCGCGGCGGGCAGATGGTTCGTTCCGCGGGCACTTCGGCGCAGCTGATGTCGCGCGAGGCCGAGTACGCCAACGTGAAGATGCCTTCCGGCGAAATCCGGATGATCCGCACCTCCTGCATGGCGACCATCGGCCGCGTGGGCAACGTGGAGCACAACAACATCGTCATGGGTAAAGCCGGCCGCAAACGCTGGCTGGGCATTCGCCCGACCGTCCGTGGCGTCGCGATGAACCCGGTCGACCATCCCATGGGTGGCGGCGAGGGCCGCACGTCCGGTGGTGGACATCCGAAATCCCCCTGGGGTCTGCTCGCGAAGGGCAAACGCACCCGCGACAAGCATAAACAGACCAACAAATACATCGTTGAGCGGAGGAAGAAATAATGGCTCGTTCATTGAAAAAAGGTCCCTATGTGGATCTCAAACTGGTCAAGAAGGTTCGCAAGATGGAAGACGCCAGCCGGAAGACGCCGATCAAAACGTGGGCTCGCGCCTCGATGATCGTACCGGAGTTCGTTGGCCACACCTTCAACGTTCACAACGGTAAAGTTTTCGTTCCGGTGTTTGTCACGGAGAACATGGTCGGGCACAAACTGGGCGAATTCTCGCCTACCCGCGCATTCAGAACACACGGCATGGCTACGGAAAAATAGTCGAACGGGATTTTCCGACCGAAATCGCTGGATTTCGTTTGGCGAATCCCTAGACTGTCCGCCCTTTATTCCCCGTGGAAAACAAAGAGTGAAAACACATGGAAGTTACAGCGACAACTAAATACGTGCGCATGTCGCCCACCAAGGCCCGCGATCTCGCCAACGAGATCAAAGGGCTGTCCGTGGCCGACGCGTTGCGCATCACTGAATTCAACGCCCGCAAGGCAGCCGTTCAGATTGGAAAAACCCTCAAGTCGGCCATCGCCAACGCCGAGAACAACGAAGGTCTTTCCGCTGACAGCCTATTTGTTAAGAACGCCATCGTGGATGGCGGACCGATGATGAAAAGATTCCGTCCGCGTGCCCGAGGCATGGCCAGTCCGATCCAAAAGAAGACCAGCCACATCACCGTAATCCTAAGCGATAACGCCTAGTCGAGGAGACTGTTATGGGACAAAAAGTCAATCCTATCGGAATGCGACTCGCGCTCACCAAAGACTGGCGTTCTCGCTGGTACGCGGACAAGCGCGATTTCGGAGCGATGTTGAAAGAAGATCTCGACATCCGCGAACTCGTGGGCGGGCGTCTTAAAGACGCGTCGGTCTCCGATATTTACATCGAACGTTACGCGAACCGCATTCGCGTCACCATCAAGTCGGCTCGTCCGGGCTTGGTCATCGGCCGCAAGGGCGAAGACATCGACAAGCTGCGCGAAGTGCTCTCGAAGATGACCAAAAAGGAAGTCTACATCGAGATCGCCGAGATCAAGAAGCCGGACATCGACGCGACGCTGGTCGCCGCGAACGTGGCCATGCAGCTTGAACGCCGCGTTTCTCATCGCCGCGCCATGAAGCGCGCGTTGCAGATGGCCATGGACAATGGCGCTCTGGGAATCAAGATTCTCGTGGGCGGTCGTTTGAACGGCGCGGAAATCGCGCGTTCCGAGAGCTACAAGGAAGGCAAGATTCCGTTGCACACCTTGCGCGCCAACATTGATTACGGCACCGCTGAAGCCAACACCGTCGCCGGGATCATCGGCATCAAGGTTTGGATCTGCAAAGAATCCGAAAAGAAAGCCTAAGGAGATTGACCCATGCCTTTGATGCCAAAGAGAGTTAAGTACAGGAAGGTCCAGCGCGGTTCCCGCAGCGGTCTCGCTCAAAAGGGAAACTCGCTCGCCTATGGTGAGTATGGTCTGCAGTCGCTGGAACGCGGCTGGATCAGCGCGATCCAAATCGAAGCGTGCCGTGTCGCGGCCAACCGCGCCATGAAACGTAAAGGGAAGCTGTGGATTCGCATCTTCCCCGACAAACCAATCACGAAGAAGCCGTTGGAAGTTCGTATGGGTAAAGGTAAAGGCTCGGTCGACCAGTGGGTCGCCGTGGTGAAGCCGGGTACCATGCTGTTCGAACTGGATGGCGTTCCGGAAACGCTGGCGAAAGAATGTCTGCGCCTCGCGGCCACTAAGTTGCCGCTTCGCGTGCGCTTCGTTCAACGCCACGCTCATGACTAAAGGATAGGTTGAGCCATGAAGGTTAACGAATTAAAAGAAATGACGATGGAAGAGCTTAACCAGCAGCTCGTCGACATCAAGAAGGAGCAATTCAATCTGAAACTCCAACAGGTGTCGGGGCAGCTGGAAAACCCGTCGCGCATGAAAGAATTGCGTCGCACGGTCGCTCGCGTGAAGACCATCCAGAACATGAAGAAAGCTGAGGGTTAAGGTCATGGAAGATACGAACAGACATCTCCGCAAGACCCGCGAAGGCCGCGTGATCAGCGTGAGTGGAAGCAAGTCGATCGTGGTATTGATCGAACGTCGCGTCCGCCACCCGTTGTACGGTAAGGAAATCCGCCTTTCCAACAAGGTTCACGCTCACGATGAGGATTGCAAAGCCGGTGTCGGCGACGTGGTCCGCGTGATGGAAACCCGTCCGGTAAGCAAGCTGAAACGCTGGCGCTTGGTGGACGTTGTCTCGGTAGCGGCCAAATAGGGGTGGAACGATGATTCAAGAACTAACACGTTTGAAAGTAGCCGACAACTCGGGCGCGCGTTCCGTGATGTGCATCCGCGTGCTTGGCACGAAGAGCAAAGTCGCCCGCGTTGGCGACGTCATCCGCGTCTCCGTGAAGGAAGCGCAGCCGAACGGCGTCGTGAAGAAAGGGGATCTCTGCAAAGCGGTCGTCGTTCGCACGAAAAGCACCATTCGTCGTTCCGACGGCTCCTGCCTTCGTTTCGACGGCAACGCCGCCGTGATTATTGACGATAACAAGAACCCGCGCGGAACCCGTATCTTCGGGCCGGTCGCCCGCGAGCTTCGCGAGAACGACTTCATGAAAGTCGTGTCGTTGGCTCCGGAAGTACTGTAAGCGTTGGAGGAGTTTTAAACATGAGCAAAGCCAAGATCAAAAGAGGCGAGACGGTCACCGTGATCGCCGGAGATGATAAAGGCAAGTCGGGCAAGGTTATCCAAGTGCTTCCGGGAAACGGACGCGTCCTTATTGAAGGAATCAACCTTGTGAAGAAACATATGCAGAAGAGCGAGGAAAACCCGCAGGGTGGCATTGTCGAGCGCGAAGCGCCGATCGCCATTTCGAATGTGAAGGTTTCCGCGTAATCGTTCCAAAGCATTGGAACCGTAATTTTGGAGGAAGGGCGAAATGACCCCAACACTGAAAACCAAGTATAAAGACGCTGTGGCGCCGACGCTCATGGAGAGCCAGGGCTACTCAAGCAAAATGCAGGTTCCCGCAGTCAAAAAGATCGTACTGAACCTCTGCGTGTCGCTGAATTATGATCGCGACACGTTGACCGCTCTCGCCGAGGATCTCGGCAAGATCACCGGTCAGAAGGCCGTCATCACGAAGGCCAAGAAGTCGGTATCGAACTTCAAACTGCGGGAAGGAGTACCGATCGGCGCGCGCGTCACGCTGCGCGGAAATCGGATGTATGAATTCATGGATCGTCTGGTCAACGTCACGTTGCCGCGCATTCGAGACTTCCGCGGAATCCCCGCGAGCTCGTTCGACGGACAGGGCAACTACTCGATGGGTCTGACCGAACATACCGTGTTCCCTGAAATCGACCCGGACAAGGTGAAGAAGACCCACGGCATGGACATCACGTTCGTGACTTCCGCCATCGAAGACGGTGAAGCGAAAGAACTGCTGGCCCTCATGGGCATGCCGTTCCAAAAGGGCAACGACTAGGAAGAGGTTTAGAAATGGTACTTACAGATCCAATCGCTGACATGTTGACCCGTATTCGCAACGCGAACATGGCCGAAAAAAAAGTCGTGGGAATGCCGCACTCGAAAATGAAGAGCGAGCTCGCCCGCATCTTGAAGGCCGAAGGGTTCATCAAAGATTACACGATGGAAAACGACGACGGGAAATCCGTCCTCAAGCTTTTCCTCAAATACACGACTGACCGCGAACCGGTCATTCAGGGGCTTCGCCGCATCAGCAAGCCCAGCTGCCGCAAGTACGTCAACTCCGAAGAAGTTCCGCGCGTTTTGGGCGGAATCGGAATGGCGATCCTGAGCACCTCATCCGGCGTCATGACCGACGTGGACGCTCGCGAAAAGAAAATCGGGGGCGAAGTCCTCTGCTACGTTTGGTAGGAAGGATCGGGTTTAATTATGTCAAGAATCGGTAAACAACCTATTTTGATTCCCGGCGGCGTGTCCGCCGAAGTCAGCGGGCGTACCGTCGCCGTGAAAGGCGCCAAGGGAGAAATCTCCTACACCGCGCCCTCATGCGTGAACATCACCGTTGAAGAAAACAACGTCGTCGTTTCCCGCGCCGACGAATCGAAGTTCGGCAAGGCGATGTTCGGGACCGTCCGCAGCCTGATCAACAACATGATCATTGGCGTCAGCCAGGGCTACAAAAAGGATCTCATCATCGAGGGCGTCGGCTACAAGGCGCTCATGCAGGGCGCGAATAAAATCATTCTGTCGCTCGGCTTCTCGCACGACATCAACTACGACATTCCGGATGGAATCTTGGTGGAGGTCAAAGACAACACCAAGGTATCCGTTGAAGGAATCGACAAGCAGCTGGTCGGACAGGTCGCGGCGCGAATCCGCGACTACTCGCCGGCCGAGCCGTACAAGGGCAAAGGCGTTCGCTACTCTGGTGAGCAGATTCGCCGCAAGGAAGGTAAGGCGGTCGCGTAATGGCTACTAAAAGTAAAAAAGATCTGAGAATCCGTCGCCACTTTCGTGTGCGCAACAAGGTATCCGGAACCGCCGCGCGTCCGCGCATGGCGTTCTTCCGCTCCAACAAGCGCATGGAAATTCAATTCATCGACGACGACGCGCGTCTGACGCTCTGCGGGGTTTCCTGCGATGGCAAGAACGCCGAGGCCGCCAAGGCGCTCGGCGCGAAAGCCGCGGAAGCCGCCAAGGGCAAGGGCATCGAGACCGTCGTGTTCGACCGGGGTGGATTCGGATTCGGCAGCAACCTTAAATCACTGGCTGACAGCGCTCGCGAAGCGGGCCTCAAATTCTAGGAGTCTATTATGGCAGAAGAACGTAATGAACGTAGAGGACGCCGTGACGGTGGTCGTGGACGCAAAAGGCGCGACGACAAAAACGAAGTCCGCGAAAAGCCGGAATTCGAGGAACGCGTCGTGCACATCAGCCGCAACTCGAAAGTGGTCAAAGGCGGACGTCGTTTCAGCTTCGGCGCGTTGGTCGTCGTTGGCGACCGCAAAGGGCGCGTCGGCTTCGGACTTGGAAAGGCCGCCGAGGTCGCGGAAGCGATCCGTAAAGCGGGCGATTCCGCCAAGCGCGATCTCCAGACCGTGACCATGCGGGGCACCACGCTTCCGCACGACGCGCTCGGTAAATACTCCGGCGCTCAGGTCCTGATCCGTCCGGCCTCAAAGGGTACCGGCATCATCGCCGGTGGTCCGTGCCGCGCCGTGCTCGAACTCGCCGGCGTTCGCGACGTGCTCGCGAAATCGCTCGGTTCGAACAACCACCTCAACGTAACCAAAGCGACCCTCAAGGCGCTTGGCTCGCTGCGCTCGAAAGAGCAGGCGCTCGCCATTCGCAAGGGCTAATTGGAGATAGAATCATGGATTTGCATTCCTTAAAACCCGCCGAGGGTTCCACGCATCGCAAGATGCGCGTCGGCCGCGGCCGCGCGTCAGGCAAAGGTAAAACCGGAGGACGTGGCCATAAAGGTCAAATGTCCCGCGCCGGCGCCACGCACAAGCCGTTGTTCGAAGGTGGCCAGATGCCGTTCGTTCGCAAACTGCCCAAGCGTGGTTTCAACAACTACAACCGTAAAGAGATTCTTCCGGTCAACCTCGACGCGCTTAACGCGTTCGAGGACGGAACCGAAGTCACCATCGAGCTCCTGAAGGAGAAAGGCCTGGTTAACGGCCGGTTCGACGGCGTCAAGATTCTCGGCAACGGTAGTGTTGAAAAGAAGCTGACCGTGAAGGTCAACGCTTTCTCCGCGTCGGCTAAAGAGAATATCGAAGCCGCCGGCGGCACCTGCGAAATCGTCTAGTCAACGAAAGGCCATATCGCCATGCTTTCCGCTTTTGCAAACGTATTCAAGATTCCGGAGCTCAGACAACGTATTTTATTCACGTTTGGGCTGATCTTCATCTGTCGTCTAATCGCCGCCGTTCCGCTTCCGGGCGTGAACGCGGTCGCGATTCGCGACTTCATTAACGCCCAAGGCGGAGCCGAGGGCGGGTTGTTCGGGATCATGAACCTGTTCAGCGGGGGCGCGCTCCTGCAATGTTCGATCGGCACGCTGGGCATCATGCCTTATATTAGCGCGTCGATCATCTTGCAGCTCATGACCGCGGTGGTTCCTCATCTCGAGAAACTGGCGCGCGAGGGCGATGTTGGCCGTCAAAAAATAACGCAATACACCCGCTATCTCACCGTGATCATCTGCGCCGTTCAGTCGGTCGCGATGGCGGTGGCGTTGCAAAGCGGTGGATACTTCGGTCTTCCGGCGGAAGTCGTCCGCATTCCCGGTCTCGGCTTCGTCATCCTGACGATGCTCAGTCTGGTGACGGGTTCGCTGCTCCTCATGTGGATCGGCGAGCAGATGACCGACCGCGGGATCGGAAACGGCATTTCGCTCATCATCACCATCAACATCGTCAGTAGCATGCCGATGGCGGTGAAAACGCTGATCGACAAGTTGACTCCCGTCGACGGCGTCGCGGAAATCGGCGTGTTCCATCTCGCGTTGCTCATCACGCTGATCTTCGTGGTCATTCTCGGCGTCGTCGCCGTGACGCAGGCCCAGCAGAAGATCCCGGTGCAGTTCGCGAAACGCATGGTTGGCCGCAAGATGATGCAGGGCGGAACCTCGCACCTGCCGCTACGCGTCAACTACTCCGGCGTCATGCCGATCATTTTCGCGTCCGCGATTCTGGCCATTTTCCCGAAAGTCGGCAGCTTCCTGCCGTTCCAGTGGGCCAAAGAGTGGGCGAACAGCTTCCCGATGTCCGGCTGGTACATGTTCTGGTTCGGCGTGATGATCCTGTTCTTCTCTTACTTCTGGGTCGCCACGCAGTTCAACCCCATTCAGATCGCCGACGACCTCAAGAAACGCGGGGGCTACGTTCCGGGCATTCGTCCGGGCACGCCGACCGCCGAGTTCCTCGACAGAACAATGACCCGCCTTACGTTGGCCGGCGCCGTGTTCCTTACCGCCATCGCGGTGATGCCGAACATCATGACCGCCCAGTTCAACGTGCCATGGATCGTGGCGTCCTTCTTCGGGGGAACCAGTCTGCTCATCATCGTTGGCGTCATGCTCGACACCATGCGGCAGATCGAGTCGCATCTTCTGATGCGCCATTACGACGGTTTCCTGAAAAAGGGTAAAATCAAGAGCGGCCGTTAAATGAACGCGGTTGTCTTGTTGGGACCCCCTGGCGCCGGGAAAGGTACCGTCGCTGAAGTTCTGGTGGACAAAGGCTACAAGCACGTTTCGACCGGCGATCTGCTCCGCGAGCAGATCCGCCTTGAAACCCCTCTGGGTCTTGAAGCGAAGGAGCTGATGGATCGAGGCCGGTTCGTGCCCGACAGCGTTGTCGTCGGCATGATACGTGGATTGCTGGAGTCTTCCGACTTTTCCGCCAAATATCTTTTTGATGGATTTCCGCGCACGCTGGTGCAGGCGGAAAAGCTCGACGAGCTCATCGCGTCGTTGAATGGAACGCTCGAACACGTCGCGTTGCTGGAATGCCCGTTCGACGCGATCGTGGAGCGCCTGATTGGCCGACGCACGTGTGGAAAATGCGGCTCGGTTTATCACGTCACCTTCAATCCGCCCTCGAATGGCGAGCTGTGCGATGTCGAAGGGTGCGCGCTCACGCAGCGTCCCGACGACACCGAGGAAACCGTTCGCGAGCGCCTCGCCGTCTATGAAAAACAGACCGCGCCGTTGATCTCCTATTACGAGGCGAAAAATCTCGTTCGGCCGATCAACGCCAACCAACCCATTTCCGCCGTGCGCGCGGACGTGCTCAAATCTCTGGCGTAGGATCGACGATGATCATTGTAAAAAAACCAGATGAATTGGCGGCCATGCGAATCGCCGCGAAAAAGACCGCCACCATCCTTCACAAGGTCGCCGCCAAAGTCGCTCCAGGTGTCACCACCAAGGAGCTCGACGAATACGCGGCGGAACTCGCCCGCGCGCAAGAGGGCCGTTGCGCCTTTTATGGCTACCACGGATTTTCGGGCCACATTTGTTCCTCGGTGAACGAGGAGGTCGTTCACGGCGTCCCCGGCAAGCGGACGATTAAAAACGGCGACGTGGTCAGCATTGATTTCGGCCTCGTCTTCGGCGGCTTTGTCGGCGACACCGCCATTACGGTCGCTGCCGGGGAGATTGATCCCGAATGGCGACGTCTGCTGGACGTCACGAAAGAGTGCCTGGCGGCCTCGATTGGAAAGGCCGTGGAAGGCAATCGGTTGTCCGACATCTCCAACGCCTGCCAGGTGGTCGCGGAGGCCGCCGGTTTTTCGGTGGTGCGCGACTTCGTCGGGCACGGCATCGGCCGCGAAATGCACGAGGATCCGCAGATCCCGAACTATGGCCCCCCTGGGCGCGGCCCGGTTCTGAAAGCGGGCATGACGTTCGCCATCGAGCCGATGATCAACCTCGGGGTTCACGGCACCGAAACGCTGGGTGATGGGTGGACCGTGGTGACGAAAGACCGACAACCTTCCGCGCATTTCGAGCACACCATCGCGGTGGGCAAGGAGCGAGCGGAAATCCTGACGGTTCCGGATTTGGGTCCGTGATCGAGAAAAAAGAGACAATTTTACTAGACGCGTGCTTGTTTGACGTGATAGACAAACACGCTTTTGACGCAAAACTAACTAACGGACACCGGTTCGTCGCGTTTTACAGACCCTCTGAAGGGGGCGAGTGGACGCCGAAGGTCGGTGAAAGCGTAACGGTTGAGATGTCGCCCTATGACATGTCCAAGGGGCGTCTGGTGAACAACCAGGAGCAATAGAATGAAAGTACGAGCTTCAGTAAAACGAATGTGTGAACAGTGTAAAGTAATCCGTCGCCAAGGCGTCGTGCGAGTCGTATGCACGAACCCGCGCCACAAACAGCGCCAAGGATAAATAGGAGTTTTAAACCATGCCACGTGTACTCGGTATCGACATCCCCGGTAGAAAGAAGCTGGAATACTCGCTTCGCTACATCTACGGCGTTGGCCCCAGCATTTCCAAAGAGATCTGCGAAAAGGCCAAGCTGAACCCAGAAATGAAGGCGGACGACCTGAAGGACGATGAAATTCAGCGTCTGGTCGCCGTTCTCCAGAACGACTATCGTATCGAGGGTGACCTGCGCCGCGAAATCTCGGCCAACATTCGTCGCCTGATCTCGATCGGTTCTTATCGTGGTCGTCGTCATCGCGCCGGATTGCCGGTTCGCGGTCAGCGCACCAAGACCAACGCCCGTACCCGCAAGGGCGCCAAGCGCACGGTCGGTGTGGTACGTGGTAAGGAAGCGCGCTCCGCCGCTAAAGCCGTTAAATAAGGATTGATCCCATGGCAGAAGAAAAAATTGATGTAGAAGAAAAAACCGTCGCCGCCGCGGCGCCCGAAGCTCCGGCCGCCGCTGAAGAAAAAGCGGCCGCTCCGGCGGAAGCGCCCGTGGAGGAGGAACAGAAATCCCGTCTTCCCACCGCGGCCGAACTGCTGGCCGACGAGGTCATTGAGCCGATCAAGCGCAAGAAAGGGTCCAAGAACGTTCCGTTCGGAATCGCTTTCGTGAAGACCACCTTCAACAACACCATCGTTTCCATCACCGACATGCGCGGCAACGTCGTGTCGTGGAGCAGCGCCGGTCGGTGCAACTTCAAAGGATCCCGCAAGTCCACCGCCTTCGCGGCGACCACCGTCGCGCAAGACGCGGCCCGCACCGCGATCAGCCACGGCATGACCGAGGTTGAAGTGCGCGTTCAGGGTCCGGGCGCCGGGCGCGAATCCGCCGTCCGCGCGATTCAGTCCGCCGGTCTGGCCGTCACGACGATCAAGGACACCACCGCGATCCCGCACAACGGATGCCGTCCGCCTAAACGTCGGCGCGTCTAATTTGATTTCTCAACACTAAGTAATTAAACACCATACGAATCGGCTAACGCCCGATTCTGGGAGGATAATATCATGGCTACACGACTCGGTCGTTTCGAAATGCCGAAACAAGTCGTCAAAGACGACGAGGTTTCCACCGAAAACTACGGTAAGTTCTACGCTGAACCTTTCGAGGGCGGCTACGGGCGCACGATGGGCAACTCGCTTCGCCGCGTCTTGCTCTCCTCGCTCGAAGGCGCCGCGGTTTCGTCCATCAAGATCAAGGGCGCTCCGCATGAATTCTGCAGCCTCGAAGGCGTGCATGAGGATGTCACCGACATCATCTTGAACATCAAGCAACTGCTTTTCAAGAGCTACAACCGCGACACGCAGACCGTGAAAATCAAGGTTGAAGGCCCGTGCGAAGTCACCGCCGGCGACATCGTCACCGCGGAAACCATCGAGGTGCTGAACCCCGATTTCGTCATCTGCACGCTGGCCGAGGGCGGCGTGTTCGAGGCCGAAATGGAAGTTCGCGTTGGCCGTGGTTATTGCCCCGCCGATCTGAACAAGAAAGAAAACCAGGAAATCGGCATCATTCCGATCGACTGCCTCTTCTCTCCGGTCCGCCGCGTTAAATACGAAACCGAAAACACCCGCGTGGGTCGTCGCACCGACTACGACAAGCTCGTCATCGAAATCTGGACCGACGGTCGCGTCAGCCCGGACGACGCGCTGACCATGTCCGCCGCGATCCTGCGTCATCATCTCGACGTGTTCGTTTCCTACGACAAAGATCTGATCGAGTTCGAGGAAAGCGAAAAGCAGATCGACCTCGAGAAGGAAGAACTGCGCAAGAAGCTGAACATCAGCGTCAACGAAATCGAGCTGAGCGTCCGCGCCGCGAACTGCCTGAACAACGCCAACATCACCACCGTCGGCGAGCTCGCGCAGAAAACCGAGGCCGAAATGCTGAAGTACCGCAACTTCGGTAAGAAGTCCCTTAACGAAATCAAAGCGAAGATCCAGGAAATGGGCCTCTCGCTTGGAATGACCTTCGACATTGACCTGCTCAAGGGCACGTTTAGCGAAGACTAGTTTTAAAAACTATCCAGAGGTTGGAATAATGAGACATCGTAAAAAAACAGTTAAACTCGGCCGCACCAGCGCGCATCGCAACGAGCTGCTGTCGAACCTGGTTTGCGCCTTGGTCGACAACAAGCGCATCAAGACCACCGCTCCGAAAGCCAAGGCCGCCCGCGGTTTGGCCGAGAAAATGGTCACGCTTGGCAAGAAGGGCACGCTCGCCGCGCGCCGTCAGGCCATCTCCACGCTCAAGAACGAAAAGTCCGTGAAGGAACTTTTCGAGACGGTCGCGCCGGCGTTCACCGAACGCAATGGAGGCTACACCCGCATCATCAAACTCGGCCGTCGCATCTCCGACAGCTCGGAAATGGTGTTGCTCGAATGGGTCGACACCATCGCCGCTCCCGCGGTTGAAGTCGTCGAGGAAGCCGCCGCCGAGTAAGCTCGCGCTCAACGCTTCGTGAAAACCCCGTCGCCCACAAGGCCGCGGGGTTTTTGTTTTTTAAAGCCAATCGAAAAGATGAGTTCAGCGGGTTCAGTATCCGCTTTTTTTACGCTCGCGCTCCCTAAGTCGCGTTTTCCGCCGTTCACGGCCCAGGCGAAACCGCGAAACACGCGATAATCCTGTCGATTTGGATTGCGGAAAAAATCCGAGGTGATACGTTTTGCGGAGTTTTTTGCGAACTTGGGGAAGTGTAAACTGAAAGAAACGGGGAAACAGCCAATGGAACGAAGTATTTTCATTCAGCAAATCATTGATGCGGCGAAGCTTAAGCAACGCAGCGTCGTTCTGCCGGAAGGCGCGGACGAACGGGTGCTTGAAGCCGCCCACACCATTAATTCCGAAGGCATCGCCAAGATCATTTTGCTTGGTGACGAAATTCAGATCGCGGACGCCTTCGCGGAGAAAGGGTGGAGCCTTGACGGAATCACCGTCATCAATCCGGAAACATCCGACAAGCTTCAAGGCTACGCGGACACGTTTTACGAAATGCGCAAGGCCAAAGGGATCACGCCGGAACAGGCGCTCGAGACCGTCAAGCAGGTCTCCTATTTCGGCACCATGATCATGAACGCCGGCGACGCGGACGGCATGGTTTCGGGCGCGGCGCACTCCACGGCCGACACGGTACGCCCCGCGCTTCAGGTCATCAAGGCCGCCAAAAAGGGCGCGACCGTTTCCAGTTTCTTCATCATGGACGTGGATGGCAAAACCTACATTTTCTCCGACTGCGCGCTGGTGGTTGATCCGACCGCGGAGCAGTTGGCCGACATCGCGGTCGACAGCGCGATTTCCGCCATGGCGTACGACATTCCTCCGAAGGTCGCGTTGCTTTCCTTTTCCTCCTATGGATCGGGCGGGAAATGTCCGATGGTCGAGAAGGTCCAAAAGGCGCTCGAACTCGCGAAGGCGAAAATCGCCGCGGAATATCCGGACCGCGGGATCGTGATCGACGGCGAGTTGCAGACCGACTCCGCCATTGTTCCCGGCGTGGCGGCCAAGAAGGCCCCCGAGAGTCCGCTTGGCGGAGACGCGCGGGTTTTGATTTTCCCCGACCTCAACGCGGCGAACATCGGTTACAAACTCGTTCAGCGTCTCGCCGGCGCGGGCGCGTACGGGCCGGTGTTGCAAGGGCTGAACAAGCCGGTCAACGATCTTTCCCGCGGGTGCTACGTCGAAGACATCGTCGGCACCGTCGCGCTTACCGCCTTGCAGGCGGAGGGGTAACGGGCCGAAGGTCGGAAGGTCCCTCGGTCGAGACTTCCGACATTTCGGCGACCGGCTTTTGACATTCGACTTTTGACATTAAGACCTTAGACCCAATTAGGAAAACACCATGAAGATTCTAGTACTCAACTCCGGCTCATCCTCCATTAAATTCAAGCTGTACGACGTTGATCAGGCGGACGACCAGTTCCACGCGTTGTGCGAGGGGCAGGCCGATCGCATCGGCATCGCGGGCGCCACCATCACCCGTCAGTGCACGGGGTGCTGCGACAAGGAGAAGCAGTTCATCGACCTGCCGACCCACAAGCACGCGATCGACGAAATTCTCAAACTGCTCACCGAAAGCGACCGCGGCGTTCTCAAAAGCCTCGAGGAGCTCGGTGGGGTTGGCCACCGCGTCGTGCATGGCGGAGAAGACTTCACCGGCTCCGTGGTCATCGACCGCGAAGTGATCAAGGCGATCGAGCGCAACTCGATGCTCGCGCCGCTTCACAACCCGCCCAATCTGATGGGCATCAAAGCGATGTCCTCGTTGTTGCCCGACATGCCGCAGGTCGCCGTGTTCGACACCGCGGTTCATCAGAGCATGCCGAAAAAGGCCTATATGTACGCGTTGCCCCGCGCGCAGTACAAGGAATACAAAATCCGCAAGTACGGTTTCCATGGAACGTCGCACGGCTACGTGGCCAACAAAGCCGCGAAAGAGCTTGGCAAGGATTTGAAGGATCTCAAGCTCATCACCTGCCACCTCGGCAACGGTGGATCGCTCGCGGCCTTCATGGGCGGCGTCTCGGTCGACACGTCGATGGGCTTCACGCCGCTCGACGGCATCATCATGGGCACGCGCTCCGGCACGTTGGATCCGTATGTTCCGCTGCACATCATGGAATCGCAGGAGCTCACGCCCGCGCAGGTCAGCACCATGCTGAACAAGCAGGGCGGACTGCTCGCGATCTCCGGCAAGAGCGACATGCGCGACAACGTCGAAAGCGCCGCCGCGGGCGACGCCGACTGCCAGATGGCCATCGAGATGTTCTGCTACAGCATCCAAAAGTACATCGGTTCCTACGCCGCCGCGATGAACGGCGTCGACTGCGTGGTCTTCACCGCGGGCGTTGGCGAGAACAACCCGATGCTGCGCGCCAAGATTCTGGAAAACTTCACCTTCCTGGGGCTCGAGCTCGACGCGGAAAAGAACAGCGCGAACGAAACCCTGATTACCACCCCGGACTCCAAAGTGACCGCGCTCAAGATTCACACCAACGAGGAGTTGGTCATCGCGCTCGACACCTACACTTTGATCAAGTAACCAGTGACGAATAACGATTGAGTCGTGAGGACGGGTTTCGGCCCGTCCTTTCTTTTTATCCGGGCGCGTCTATGCTTCACTCCTCGGCATGAGTGAAAAGGAACTGAAAAAAACATCCGCCTACGTCTGGTTCGACGCCGAGTTCACCTCGTTGGAACTCGAAAGCGCGCGCCTTCTGCAGGTCGCGGTCATCATCACCGATCACGAGCTGAACCGCTTGCATCCCGAATCCGCCGACCTGAATCTACGCGTCAAGCTGGAGGAGGGCGAGGCCGTCAGTCCCTGGGTCGAGGAAAACCTCGCGGGCCTCGTCGCCCAGTGCCGCGGCGCGGACGCGGTGTCGCTCGCGGAGGCCGACCGCCAAATCGCGGCGATGCTGGATCAATACGTGAAAACGCCGCGCGCCGAGATGGCCGAACGTCCCGTGCTCGCGGGCAACAGCGTGCATAACGACTGGTATCTGATGCGCCGTTTTCTCCCCGAGTTTCACGCGCGCCTGCACTACCGTTTGCTCGACGTTTCGACGTTTAAGATTCAGTGGATGGATTGGGTCGGCCGCGAGCCCTTCGATAAGGAAGACGTAAATCAGCTGAATCAATATTTCCCCGGTGGCGGTATCGACGCGGCCAACGCCCACGACGCCCTCTTCGACATCAAGGCCTCCATCGCGGAGTTGGCCTTCTACCGATCCGGGCTGAGCGGATCAACACCCGCCATTTGACGGCCCGCGCGCTTTTTTGTCGTTAAGAGGTTTCAATAGGTTTTGATTTGGCGGGGGTGGTTGCTCTATATTCCCGCAATGGCGAAAACAAAGACAGAAGAGGCCGTTCGGTCGGGTTGGCGCGAGATCGCGGGGATTTTGGTTGGTACCGTTGGGCTTATGCTCCTTTTGGGCGTTTTGTCGTACGATCCGGCCGACATCGGCGCGTTCCGCAACGAGACCGGATCGCACAACTGGATCGGCCCCTTCGGCGCGCGTACGGCCTTCGCGGCGTTCATGTACTTCGGCGTCGCGGGCTACGTGATTCCCTTCTGCGTGCTCTGGATCGGCGTCTCCTCCGTTTTTTGGTCCGCCCGCAAGATTTATCCCCGCCTGTTGTGGTTCGTGTTGGGCCTGTTCTGCCTCGCGGGACTACTGGATATGAACGAGCAGGTCTGGCACGGCGCCGTCGAACGCCTCAACATCGGAACGCCGGGCGGCCTGATGGGCGAGGTGCTGGCGCAACGCTCGCTCGGCTTCTGGATCGGGCACGCGGGGGCGGGCATCGTCTTTTTCGTGCTGCTGATCATCTCGGTCGTCCGCATGCTGGATCTGCGCATCGTCGATCTATGCAAGCTGGCCTGGGAGAAAGCCAAAGCCTTCAAGCTCGAGAAACCTTCGGTCGAGGAGGTCTTCGAAGAGAAACAAGCCGCGAAAGCGCCCGCGCCGAAACGCAAGCGCGCGCCGCGCAAGGCCAAGCCGAAGCCCGAGCCCACGCCGGAGCCGGTCGGCGCGGAAGCGGCGCCCGCGGTGGATATCCGCGCCATGGTCGAGGAGCGGCAGAAGGCCGACGAGAAGAAAAACACGAAGCCGGTCGCCGTCCCGAAACCGAAGCCAAAAAAAGAAGAGTCCAAACCAGAAGAGAACGCCTTCATCGCGCCCGTCGAGCCCGCGCCCCACGCCGACTACAAGCTGCCTCCGCTCGATCTGCTCGATCCTCCCGTTCCGCAAGCCAAAGGCATGTCGGCCGACGAGGTCGCGGCGACCGCCGAGGTGCTGCAGAGCACGCTCGAGGAGTTCGGCGTCGAGGCGAAGGTGACCGGCGTGCAGCAGGGCCCGGTCGTCACCTGCTATGAAATTCTCCCCGCGGCCGGCGTCCGCGTCGAGCGAATCAAGGCGCTCTCCGACAACATCGCGCTGAAGATGCACGCGGAGAGCATTCGCATCCAGGCGCCGATTCCCGGCAAGGGGGTCTGCGGCGTCGAGGTGCCGAACACCGCGCGCGCCGCCGTTTTCTTCCGCGACATGATCGAAAGCCGCGAGTTCCAGACCGGCAAGAGCGGGTTGCCGCTCGTGCTGGGCAAAGACGTTAGCGGCGACACGATGGTGTACGACCTCGCGAAAATGCCGCATCTGCTGATCGCCGGCGCGACCGGCGCCGGGAAATCGGTCTGCATGAACTCGATTCTGACCGGGTTGCTCATGAAGCATTCGCCCGACGACATGCGATTGATTCTAGTGGATCCGAAAACCGTCGAATTCCACCAGTACAACAATCTGCCGCATCTGGTGGTGCCGGTCATCACCAACGCCAAGAAAGTCGCGCTGGGCCTCAAATGGGCGATCGACGAGATGGAACGCCGCTTCAAATGGTTCCGTCAGGCCGGCGTCCGCGATCTAACCGGGTTCAACGCGCGCGCCGTCGTCAAACAGGAAGAGTTGTTCGGCGAAGAGGCCGTCGTGGACGCCCCGGAAAAGAAAAAAGATTCGGTCCCCGACAAGCTGCCCTACATCGTGATCGTCATCGACGAGCTCGCGGACCTGATGGCCGTCGCGCAGGCCGAGATCGAAGCGGGCATCGCCCGGCTCGCCGCCAAGTCGCGCGCCGCGGGCATTCATATGATTCTCGCCACGCAACGTCCGGACGTGAAGGTCATCACCGGCACGATCAAGGCGAACTTTCCGGTTCGTATCGCGTTCAAAGTCTCGCAGAAGGTGGACAGCCGCACGATTCTCGACCGCATGGGCGCCGACGCGCTGCTCGGAAAGGGCGACATGCTCGTGCTTCCGCCGGGCTCCGACAAGCTGATCCGTTCGCAAGGCGCGTTCACCAGCGATGGCGAAATCGACAACGTCACCAATTTTTGGAAGGAGCAGAGCCAGCCGGAATTCATCAAGGAGATTCACGAAAAGATCGAGAAGCCTTCCACCGACCTTCCGGAAGTGGACAATGGCGGCGACGACGAAATCGTGGAGCAGGCCATGGAGGTGATTCGCCAGACGAAGCGCGCCTCGACTTCCTCGCTGCAACGCCGCTTGCGCATCGGCTACACCCGCGCCGCCCGCGTGATGGATCTACTGGAGGAACGCGGCGTGATCGGCCCGCCCGACGGAGCCGGGCCGCGGGAGATTCTAATTGATTTGGATGGGGAGATTCCCCAGAACACGGGCGCGGTGGACTCGAGCGAAGAGAAAGAGGCTTGAACCCGTGAAAGCAACCAGGGTTAAGGAGTGTCAACATGGAACAGGCTAGTTTGAATATTGGAACCATCGGGCAACGGCTCGAGGCGGCGCGGCAAGCCAAGGGCGTCAGCGTGTCCGAGGCGGGCCGCTCGACCAAGATCCTGTCGAAGTTCATCGAAGCCATGGAATCCGACGACTTCGGCGCGCTTTCCGCTCCGGTGTACGCCAAGAGTTTCATTCGCATGTACGCCCAGTACCTCGGCTTGGACGCTCGACCGCTGGTGGAGGAATACATCGCGCAACACGCGCCCAAATCGAAAGCGCAGCTAACCGACGAGGTGCGGCAAAACCTGGCCAAATCCGATCTCGCGGTGGCGGATGTTGGCGGCGCGCCGCCGCCGTCCGCCGCGCCGAAGACCGCCGGGAAAAATATTTTCGGCGGGGTGAACGAAGCGCTCGCGGGCGTCTCGAAATCCGGTGTGCCGCTCAAGATTATTCTGCCCGCCGTCGGCGGCGTTCTTCTGCTCGCCATCATCGTGCTGAGCGTCACGCAGTGCGCGGAGGATGGCGAGGAAGCCCCCGCCGCGAGCGGCGCCGCGTTGGTCGAGGAGCGAGCGGTGATCGAAGACGGCGTGCCGAACGCGTATCTGGTCAAGCCCGGCGTGGTTGAAACCGACAAAAACTAAGACCGAAGTTCAACGAAAGACACCATGAAAGACCTTCCGAACCACCTCACCGTAAGCCGATTCTGGATGACCGCCGTCATGATGGTCTGCATGACGCTCGACTTTCCGTACGCCCGAATCGCGGCGCTCGTCATCTTCGTCATCGCCAGCATCACCGACGCGTTGGACGGCTATCTGGCCCGCAACTTTTTCGGCGTCACCTCGTTCGGGAAACTGATGGATCCGTTGGCCGACAAGGTCTTGGTTTGCGCGGCGTTCATTGGATTCGTGGAGCTCAACAGCATCGCCGCGTGGATGGTCGTGCTGATCATCGCCCGCGAGTTCATGGTGACCGGCATGCGGCTGCTGATGATCGAAAAAGGGATCGTGATGCCCGCGGGGCCGTGGGGAAAAATCAAGACCACCATTCAAATGCTCGCCATCTGTCTCTACTTCTTCGGCCTCATCTGGGAATCGCCGTATCTGCCTGCGCCCGGCGCGGAGAAATGCGTCGTGTATTCCTACGCCTGGTGGCTCGGCTTGGGCGCGGCGCTGCTCACGGCCTGGTCGGGCGTGGTCTACTTCTGGCAGCAGCGCCACGTGATTTGGGAAAAGGAAGGCTGACGTTCAATGGGCCGCGAAAATATTGAAAACTGGAGCGTGCGCAAATGCGCGAAGGAATGCTCCGAGTGCCACACGGAATTCGCCGACAAGCAAAAGCTGTTCTCCAAGCTGATCTTCGCCGAGGGGGAATATGTTCGTCAGGACATCTGCGCGAAATGCTGGGACAAGGACGAGCCGGGCATCAGCTCCTGGTCCAGCACCTTCATCGTGCCGCCGCCTCCTCAGGAAGAGGCCGTCAAAAAGGAAAACGTGGAATCCCTGCTGCGGCGCCTGCTCGCGAAGGACAACGAGGAGGATCGCGACGCGATCTTCATCCTGACCGTCATGCTCGAGCGGAAGAAGATTCTGGTCGAGAGAGACGTGAAAACGCTGGAGAACGGGCTCAAAGCGCGCGTTTACGAGCACAAGAAAACCAACGAGAGTTTCATGGTGATCGATCCGCAACTGAAGCTCGACGAGCTCGCCTCCGTGCAGGAGCGGGTCGTCGCGTTGCTAAGCGGCCAACCGGCGCCAACGAGCGCGGCCGAACCTCCGCTCGCGAACCGAAGCCGGCCCGCGGTTCGCCGCCCCAAGCTGTGGAAGCGCTACCGCTACGGCGCGCGCTGGTGCTACTAAGCGCTCGAGCCCATCGTGTAGCCCGTCAAATCGAGCGCCACGAATTTATAACCCGTCTTTTTGATCGCGGCGACGATGTCGGATCGCTCGTTCATCATCTTGTCGAAATCAATCGGGTCGATCTCGATTCGGCATAAATCATCGTGATGCCGGATGCGATATTGCGCGAAGCCGCGGGCGCGTAGAATCGCCTCGGCTTTTTCCACCTGCGTCATCGCCTCGAGCTCGATGCGCGTGCCCGTGGGAAAGCGCGAACCCAGACAGGCGAACGAGGCCTTCTCCGCGGTCGGAAGTCCGAGGCGCTCGCTGAGAATCCGGATCTCTTTTTTGTACAGCCCGGCGTTCTGCAGCGGGGCGACCACGCAATGGTTGGCCGCGGCTTGGGTGCCGGGGCGGACGTCGCCTTTGTCGTCCTCGATCGCGCCGTGCGCCAGCACGACGTCGCCGAATTCCGACAGGATGGTTTCCATCTTCGTGAAAAGTTCGTTCTTGCAGTGAAAGCAACGGTCGCCCTTGTTCTCGAGGTAATCGGCCTTAAGGTGTTCCTCGGTTTGGATGACGCGAAGGTTCCAGCCGCGTTCCGTCGCCATCTCGATGGCCTGGTTCAGTTCGTCGCGAGGAATCGAGGGGGAGTCGGCGATCACCATCATGGCGTTGTGGCCGAGCACCTCGTGGGCGCGGTCCGCGAGATACGTGGAGTCGACGCCGCCGGAATACGCGACCGCGATGGAGCCGTAGGATTTTAGTTCGTCGAGCAGCATGCGCTCTTTTTCTTCGATCGAATTCATGCGCGCATATTACTGAAAAAAGCGGGAGGAGCGAGTTGGGATTTCAACTCACTTGGCGACATTTTTCCTGAATCCGCTCGTTCGGTAGTCCGGGTGGAACCGGACCCTCCATTATTGGGCGAGCCAGTTCAGAACGTGAATTTCCCCTTGATATGGCCAGTCGTCGTTATTCTTCACCAGTTCCGCGCGAACGGGGTTCTCGCGGACATAGGCCCATTTTTCAGAATAATGCTCTCCTCGTCGCAACTGCGTGTCCCAGAAATCGCGTTGAAACAGCTTTGGGGTGGAGGGCTCGGTTCCACCCGAGCTTGGTCGGGATCGCGAAACCATGGACTTCCAATAGCGCACCCATGTCTGAAGAGAAACATTCGGATCCGCGGGAGAGCAGAATAGATGGATGTGGTCGGGCATGATCATGTATCTCCCAACGCGCCACCCATCCGCTTTTTCCCACGCAGCGATGAGACGATCCCGCATCCGCGCGTTGTCGAAAATAGGTCTTCGATCTTTGGCGCAAATCGTGAGGAAGATAATCGTGGAGGT
>JARFRL010000101.1 GCA_029287275.1 Pontiella desulfatans | reverse complement strand
GCCGCGAAAATTTTCACGTTTCACGTTTCACGTTTCACGTTTCACGTTTCACGTTTCACGTTTCACGTTTCACGTTTCACGTTTCACGTTTCACGTTTCACGTTTCACGTTTCACGTTTCACGTTTCACGTTTCACAACTGCTCGACCGCGAAGCCCTTTTTCTTGAGGAGGTTGATGACGCCTTCTTCGCCGGGCAGGTGGCCCGCGCCGACCACCACCATGCAGGTGCCGTCGTCCTGGATCAGTTTGGAGAGCTTTTTCACCCAGGTCTTGTTGCGCGCCGTGATGAACTTGTCGTACAGCTTCGGATAGTCGTCGAAGCTTTTTCGCAGAAGCGTTTCCAACTCCGCGAGCTCGCCCGTCTCCCACGCCTCGATCACGCGGGCGAGGTCGGTTTCGAGCAGCTTCAGATCCACGAGGGAGCGGTTGACGAAGTCGTCGGGATTTTCTTCCGCGAGGCTGTCGAACAACGCGATCTGGAAGTCGACGGTTTCCAGCCCGATCACCTTCTTGCCCTCGGTGGTGGCCTTGCCGAAGAAATATTTATCCAGCCCCAGCTCGGCGTCGACACCCAGCGTTTGCATTTTAACGAGCGCGAGCGAGATGGTCGCGAACCAGGGTTTGAATGGTTGCAGCGCGGCGATCGGCAGGCCCGCGTCGGCGCACGCGGCCTCCAGCGCCGCGTAGGTCGGCGGGGTCAAGACGGTTTTGAGCGTGTCGGGTTGCGTGAGCATGGCCTTGCCCATGATGAGCTGCTGGGTCGCGGGCGAGGTCATGTCGGCCATGTCGACCTCCAACACGAGCGTGGTGGCGTTGGAGTAGGCCTGTTCAATGGCGGGCGCGAGCGGATAGTTTTCGGCCTTGAGCACGTGGGCCGAGCCTTGCACGTACATCGTTCCGCGGTCGGAGGATATTTTCCAAAGGGCGCTTTTCGCGGAAACGGCGGGCGCGAGCAGCAGGCTGATCGCGGCGAGAATGGACGAGGTGTGAAACAATCGGTTCGTTCGCATCGGGGCTCCTTTGTAAGTGCTCGAACTCTACACGAAACCACGCGCCGGGAAAGAAAAACTCCGCGCCGCGGTTGATGGGCTTATCTGCTTGTCGAATCGGTTTTAGATCCTAAAATCCATTTCAACGAAACGAACCGATTGAAGTTAACCGGCAAAAGACAAGGGAGACACAACATGCCAACGAACGAACTGCAAGTCGCGGCGACGTCCGCCGCGGATACGCCCATGATGGAGCAGATCCAAGTCATGGCGCTGGACTGGGGCGCGCGCATCATCGCGTTCCTATTGGTGCTGATCATCGGGATGTGGATCGCCAAGGTGATCAAAAAAGGAATGATCAAGGCCATGGAAAAGAAAGGCGTGGACGTCACGCTGATCGGCTTCCTGTCCAGTCTGGTGCACGTGGCCCTGCAGGCCTTCGTGGTCATCGCGGCGCTCGGTAAGCTTCAAGTTCAGACGGCTTCGTTCATCGCGATTCTCGGCGCCGCGGGCTTGGCGATCGGTTTGGCGCTGCAAGGCTCGTTGGCCAACTTCGCCTCCGGCGTGCTGATGATCATCTTCAAGCCGTTCAAGATCGGCGACTTCATCGAAGCCGGCGGCGCGACCGGCGGCGTGGTGGAAATCGGCATCTTCACCACCACCATGAAATCGCCCGACAACAAGAAAATGATCGTGCCCAACGCGCAGGTGATGGGTGGCAAGATCACGAACTTCAACGCCAACGGCACGCGCCGCGTCGATCTGGTCGCGGGCATCAGCTACGACGACGACATCGACAAAGCCAAGGCGATCCTGAACGAGATCATCGCCGCGGACGCTCGCATCCTCAAGGATCCGGAGCCGACCGTCGCCGTGGTCGAGATGGCCGACAGCAGCGTCAACCTCGTGGTGCGTCCGTGGTGTTCCGGCGACGACTATTGGGGCGTGTACTTCGACACCACCGAAACCATCAAGAAGAAGTTCGACGAGAACAACATCTCGATTCCGTTCCCGCAGCGCGACGTGCATCTCTACGAGCACAAAGAAGCCTAGCAACGGCCGACGGACCGCGGATCCGGGGGGCGCGCCCCCCGGTAAGCGGGCTTCCGGATTTTTCTTCCAACCGACGCCAAACGCGCCTATATTTCGGCTCAACCAATTTTCACCAACCTTTGGAAGTCGCATGGCACAGAACGATAAATTCGAAAACGACGTCATTTTCAAACCGGCCGTGGGCACCGCGCTCGCGCTCGCCTCGGGCTTGTCCTTCTTTTTTCTGTGCATGAGCCTGCCGCTGGTGGGGCCCGCCGGCAGCCACGTCGAGCACGCCGACCAGAACAAGGTCGCGTTCCTGATGGTGCTGTTGCTGACCTTCGTCCTCTCCGTCCTGTCGACCTGGTCCAAAATGGGCCGTCGTAAAATCGACGGATCGCCGCGGCCGTGGTTCTCGCTCGCGCTCAACGTCGTGTGCGTCCTCACGCTCGTCATTCTTCTCTTCGATGGCTTCGCGATCTGACCCGGAAAATCCATGAACCCATTTCTTAAATCCCGGCATGCTTCACGAGCGGCCGGGATTTTTCGTGTAAGGGCGCTTATGGATCCGGCATCGAAACACGGGGCGTTTAGCCACGCGATTGAGAAGCAATCGCGCGCCAAAGGACCCCAACGACTCGAGCGGTGGGTTTTCGCGCCTCTTCGTGGCCTTTCTTTCGGAGTCCTCGGATTCCCGGCGTTTATGTACCAGAGCAATAGGGGGTTGGAACATGATGACGAGCAAAGAGGTCCGCCTGGCGGACTACCTGCAAGAGAGCCGCGTGCTGTGCGACATCGCCGCGGGGTCGAAGGATGAAGCGCTCGACCAGCTGGTCGGGGCGCTGCACCGCGAGCTGGACGGGTTCGACCGCGCCAAGGCGCTGATGGCCGTGCGGGAACGCGAACGGCAGGCGCCCACCGTGCTGGCCGCGGGGCTGGCGCTGCCGCACGCCCGCCTGAGCGACCTGAGCCAACCCGCGCTCGCGCTGGCGACGTCGCGCGCGGGCGTCGACTTCGAGGCCGTGGGCGAGGAGCCGGTGCACGTCATCGTGCTGATCCTCACGCCGAAGGACGATCCCGGCGCGTATCTGCGGTTGATGGCTTCGCTCTCGAAAACCCTGGCCGAGCCCCACATGATCAAGCGCCTCACCGTCGCGACCAGCGCCCGCGAGGCGTACGGCGTCCTGACCGAGGGCCCCGAAAAAGTGGAGGTCAGGCTCAACGCCGCCAGCGTCATGAATTCCAACCCCGTCACGCTCGACGAGAGCGACACGCTCGCGACGGCCATTCAGGCCCTTTGCGCCAACCGGATCATGGACATTCCCATCGTCGACTCCGACGGCGATCTCCGCGGCGTCATCGCCATCGAGGATCTACTCGGGCAGAGCCTGCCGCGGCATCTGCTGTGGATGGAGGACCTGAGCCCGATCGAGAACTTCGAGCCGTTCGCCGAGCTGCTGCGCAAGGACTCCGAAACCAAGGTCGCGGATTTCATGCGCGACAAATACATCGCGATCACGCCCGACGTGCCCGCGATCCAGCTCGCCAAGATTTTCCTGATGGAGGGCACGCGCCAGATTCAGGTGACGGAGGGAAACCGGTTTCTCGGGGTGGTCGATCTCGATAGTTTTAGTTCGCAAATCTTCTGGGCGTAAGGGGGCGGAACCATGCATGGCGAAGACAACGGCGGCGCGATGACGACGAAACAACTGATGCGACGAATGCTCCTGCTGCTGGCGATCAGCGTCGGCGTCGGCGTCGCGGGCTCGCTGTTCGCGGGCTTCACCGAAAAACAGGTGGTCGCCTCGAGCGTGTTCCTGGCGATCATTCTCGGCACGCTGTTCTTCTGGACCTTCCGGCTCTCGATCGCGTTTCTGGGGCTCACGGTGCTGATCTTCACCCGTTCGCTCGACATCGAGCACTTCGTCGCCTCGGCCGAGCTGCCCGTCATCCTGTTTCTGGTGGGCATGATGATCGTGGTCGGCTCGCTACGCGATCTGGGGTTCTTCACGTGGGTGGTGCAGGCGCTCATCTCGATTCCGCGAATGACGGGGCGCAAGTTCATCGCGGCCACCTCCATCGCGTCGGCGCTGCTGGCCTGCGCCGTCGACGAGGTCACCTCGATCATCTTCATCGCCACGCTGATCTTCCAGGTCTGCAACCGGCTCAAGCTCAACCCCACGCCCTACATCATCATCTGCGTGCTCTGCACCAACATCGGCAGCGCCGGCACGATGATGGGCAATCCGGTCGGCATCTTCATCGGCACCAAGGCCGGACTCACCTTCGGCGATTTCTTCCGCTGGGCCTTTCCGATCATGCTGGTCGCGCTCGGCTCCTGCGTCGCGGTCACCTTGTTCTGGTTCCGCAAGGAGCTCGACCTGTTCGACCAGCGCCTGAAGGAGCGCGTGGAGCGCCGGTTGAGTCTGGTGCCGAAAGTGGTGGTGCCCTACAAGCGCGGTCTGGCCGTGCTGCTCTTCACGCTCGCGTTCATCGCCTCGCACCACGCGTTGGAGGAGGCGCTGCATCTGGGTAAAAACAGCATCCTGCTCGTCGCGCCGCTGGCCTGCGCCGGGGCGATCATGATCTTCAAGCGCGACCGCGCGCGGCACTACGTCGAGCGCGAGGTCGACTGGTGGACGCTGCTCTTTTTCATGCTGCTCTTCGCCATCGCCGGGACGCTCGAGCACACCGGCGTCACCAAAGTCATCGCCGACGGCTTCGTCGGCGCGTGCGGCGACAAGCCCGGCATCCTGATCCCGGCCGTCATGGCCACCACCGCCATCGGCTCCGCGTTCGTCGACAACGTCATCTTCGTCGCGGCCTTCTCGCCGGTCATCACCGCGCTCGGCGAGACCATGCCCGCCATGCCGCTCTGGTGGGCGCTGCTGTTCGGCGCGTGCTTCGGCGGCAACATCACCCTCATCGGCAGCACCGCCAACATCGTCGCGCTCGGCATGCTCGAGAAACAATCGCATGTCGGCGTCGGCTTCATCCAATGGTTGAAGATCGGCGCGCTCAGCGCCTTCGTCGCCATGCTCATCGCCTGGGGCATGCTGACGCTGATGGCGCCGCACATGCCCGCCTAACCCCGCCGCGGGTCGGCAACGAAAATACCAGTTACCAAAACGCCTCAAACTAAACTTTTTGGAAACCACAAAATACTCAGGACTCACAAAATAGGGCATTTGCTGTTCTTTTGTGATCTATGTGAAAAATTGGTCATTATCCATTTCCAATTATGTGGTTGAGTCCCATTCATACCTGGATGTTTTTGAGATGGGTATAAGAGAATCGGTTTTATAGATACGGCGGATAAATGATGGGATTATTGTCGCGACCGAGGCGGCTGAGTTTCCGTGCGACCGCCTTCTTTTCGGCGCCCCACATGCCCGGCTAACCCCGCCGCGGGTTGGCGGCGAAGCAACGCGACCATTAATTGAATAGCGGCCAGCGGCCGATGGTCAAGTTGATCTCGACCGCGTCCATCAGCAACGCGATCAACCACGCGATCAGGCACGCCAACACGAACGCCATAAACGCGGTGCGGAGCCGAACCCAATCGTGTCTGCCCAATCCGTGTATAGTAAACTCTGGCTCCCGCCGTTTCATCTCCCCTCACCTCCATGGGAGTTAGACCCGCGAACAGCCATTACGTTTAGGTTTTAATTCATCCCCGCCGCGAACCGCTTTCCCCGCCGATCCTTCTGAACGTTGGCGGCGAAAAATACCAGTTGCCATACCTTCTCAGACCAAACTTAATGGAAACCACAAAATACTCAGGACTCACAAAATAGGGCGATTTCCGTTTTTTTGTGGTCTATGTGAAAAATTGGTCATTATCCATTTCCAATTATGTGGTGGAAGAAACCGATCAGGAGGGGTTTTAGACAGGATTAACTGGATGAACAGGATAGGTATCTTGTTAGTCCCACCAAAATAACGCAGTCGCATCGCCACCATAAAATTCGACGTAGAACCAAAAAACAACGAATGAATGGCATCCAGAGAATCGGCTTTAATCTCCGTGTCTCCGCGCCTCCGTGAGAGCTAGAATTTTTTCGCAACGAATGGTTGTAGCGTCGGCTCTACGAGCCGATCCCGGCGCGGGTTGGCAACGAATAAACCAGCGCATCGGGCGTAATCTCCGCGTCTCCGCGCCTCCGGGGGAGCGGGAATTGTTAGTGGCAACGAATGTAGGAACAACAACGACTGAAGGGCCTCCAGAGTCTCGGGGTTAAGCGCGATCGTC
>JARFRL010000090.1 GCA_029287275.1 Pontiella desulfatans | reverse complement strand
CCGGCGTCCACGGCGGTTCCCACGGTGTTCATGGAAGCAAGGGCCAGGTATCCGTCCGACTCGGAGTTGACCTGCAAACCGAAGCCAAAGTAGAGTCCCGTACCCCCGTTTAGAAAGTAAACGCCGTTTTTGTTTCCGCCGGGATCTCCGGGGCTATGACTCCATAGGTAGCTGATCCAATTGGTTCCACTGGAGAGCGGGATATCAAGGTCCACGTATTGCCGACCAGCGGGCGTGCGCATCGCGTTGTTGGTCACCGGAAGGTCGGTGTAGGACAGCCCGGAAACAATAAAACCGGGGGGCACGCCGTTCCAGGTTCCAAACCCGTCTCCGGTGGCGGGGGTACCGCTGAGCAGATTATCTTCGACGGGATAGTTAAAGGGCTCGTAGGCCCCTGTGTAAGCGGCGGGCGTGGCGTTCGTTTCCGCGGAGTTGGCGCCTTCTCCGGCCGCGTTCACCGCCGACACCACATAGTAATAGGTCGTGGCGTTAACGGCCGTGGCATCCGTGTAGCTCGTGGTGGGCGCGGTCGTGGTGCCAATGATGTTGGTGTAAGGCCCCCCGGAGCCGATGGCCCGTTTCACGTTGTAACTGGTCGGACCGCCGATCGCGGGGCCGGTCCAGCTCAAATCAACCTGATCGTCGCCCGCGGTGGCCGCCAAACCGATAGGCGCATCCGGCACGCCAAGGGTGGGCGAGGCGGACACAAACGCGCTGTCGGCGCTCTCGCCGCCCGCGTTCACCGCAGATACCGCGTACCAGTAGGTCGCGCCACCGGTCAATGAATCGGTAAAGACAACCGTAGGAGCCGTCGTGGTGCCGACCACCGCGTAGGTCCCGTTGCTGGTGGCCGCGCGCTTCACGTTATAGCTGACCGGGTCACCGGCGCTGGCGATCCAGCTCAAGCTGACGGTGTTGTCTCCGGATGAATCAACCTGCAAACCCGTCGGGGTTGCCGGACCGGAAAGCCCATTGGAAGGAGTCACATCGGCCCAGGTGGTGCCCAGACGAATCTCGTCGGTGATCACGACGGATCCCAAAGCGAGAAAGTCGGCGATTTTGTTCATCACGGCATAGGTTCCGGTAAACGTCCCGCTGGCCGCGGGCTCTGAACCACCAGGCGCCGGATTGATCCAGATGTCGCCGCTCTTGTAGTACGCTCCTCCCGCGTCCTTATCGAATTTCACCACGACGAAATAGGTGGTGTTAAAGGACATATCCAAGGTTCCGGCACCGGTGGCCGTCGTCAGCGACCCACCCGCCGCGCCGTCTCCGGCCGCGACCCCGAAAACGCCGGAGGAAGTCATGCCCATGTAATACCCTTGATTGGAAGCAGCGCCGTTATCCAAGGCGAACCCCGTCTTTCCGGCAACGTAAGAGGGGGCGTTGTATAGAAAACTCACATAAACCGCGGGCGTGCTGGACGGCAGAATCGCGGCGGCCAGATTCTCGCCTTGATAACTAACGGACTCGCTCCACTGCAACGCGTTGTTGGTCGTTTGCAGGCCGGGATACGCCAGACCACCCACGATGGTGGTTCCGACTCCACCCGCGAACCAGGTGCTCGTGAATCCGCCGCCGGTGGTCGCGGAGGGAACGCCCGTAGCCGTGGAGGGCTCCCCATTGTTGAGTGCTCCTATTGAATAATCAAACGGCTCGTAAGCGAGGAGGGCCGCGTTCGCGAGGCCTGTCATGGCCAGCAGCGCCAGACCCATGATGAGCATCCGCGGCGGGCGCGACCGCCGCGCGGACACCGCTGATTTAGCAGGTTTGGACGAAGGGAAGGATTTCAATGGGATCTGAGTCATGCTGTTTAATATTTTCATAATATTTACGCTCATAGTTTTCATAATAGATTCACGGTTCGGCACGGTTACGGCGTTTCCAGGACCTGGTAGACTCGGCTCGGCTCAACCCCGAAAGGATCAAACACGGTTTTGATGGTCCAATCGCCCTCGACGGTGGGACTCATACTGTTCCAAACGTTGGTGGTAAGATCGCTCGTCCATTGCACGGTGTAGGTCGATCCATCGGTCGAGGGCCAGCTGATGCCGACGCCGTTTTGAACAACGGCTGAAACCAGGTTGGTTTGGAACGCCTTGCCGCCGGAGTAGTAGATATCGTCCAGCTCGATATCCGAGATCGCGCCATCGACCCCCAGAATCTGGAAAAGCTGGCTGACTTGGGAAAGGTCCGTATCCCCTGCTATGTCAGCAATCGGGATTTCAAGGGTATTCCACAAGCCGTCCCGCGAAAATCCATATGGATCGCTGCCCGGGGCGAATTTAATCCAGACCTGACCAACACCGTCCGGGCCCGTATTGGCGCCCCACGGCGAATCGGGTCCAATGACGTTTCCGCTTTTCATCCCGACATAAAAGGTCGTGGCGGAACTGGTCTTCATCGCGAAATTTAATTTTCCATTCGGATTATCGAAGGCCGAAAGGTCGTATTTGACCGTTGGAGTAAAGGCCGCTCCAAACCAGTCGAGAGCGGGCGCGGAAGTAAAACTCAAGCTGTTGGTTCCCTCGTACGGGCTCTGCGTCACGGGATTCAGCGTATCGCCCCAGACGAAAAACTCTCCGTCAACACCCAGCTCGTATTCACCGGCGTCTTTGTTGCCCATTGTTTCGGTGTAGACGCCGAAACTCCCGGCGGAAGGCCTCGGTCTGGCGACGCTCGGTTCATACCAGATATTGTCAAACGATAACATCGCGCCGGCACCTCCGGCACCCGTGAACGCGAAAATCTGTTGCGGTGTGTTGAAATCACAATTTGAATATTGGTTCAGCGGAATGCTTACCGTGTGCCAGTTTCCGTCACGCGTGAATCCGAGCCCGGAAGTTCCGTCTCCAATCACCACCCAGGACAGGCCACCTCTGGAACTTTTGATCCCCACACTGATGTCTTCGGACATAGTCGTGTTGATATCGAAGTGAAGGAAACCGTCTGAATAGTTTTCCATATTTCGGAAGTTCGGCAGAAAGACCCCCGCGCCAAACCATCCAGCCGTGCCAATATCGAACGACCAGCTCTCGACCCCCTCGGAAGGTAACGCGGGCGTCGCGGCGGCGGTCATCGTGGGGACTCCTTCCGCGGTCCAAACATACAGCGCCGCCTCGTCGCTATACGGCCAGTTCGTCGAGGTATCATCCCCGTAAACGAGCGCGTTGTTGACCGGCGTTGTTTCCGTGAAAACACCGAAGGCGCCTGTTTCCGCGGTATCCGCGCCCAGGAAAATCTCCGTGTGCGCGTTCTCTTCAAGACGAACCCAGTCGACCCGCATTTTGGCGCTTGACCCCGCCACGGGCAAAGCCGTCACTCCGGCCGGGGTGCCAACACCGGTGTATGAGTTGGGGTCGTCCGGCCATCCACCAATGGCGAGGTTCAAGATGATGAAGTGAGGCTGATGAAACTCCGCCATGTAGGCCGGAGTGATATCCCAGGTCGCGACTACGTCTCCGTCGAGATAAAAGGTCATATCGGTCGGGGTCCACGACACTTTATAGAGGTGGTAGTCAAGGCTCAGATCCACAGGCGCGTCGTCCCACGCCACAAAACTCTGTTTTTCTTCGGCGGCGTTCGAGAAGTGCATCGCGACGTTGTAGGTTTCCTGCTGCGTCCCCGCCGCGATGCCTCCCTTGGAACCCATCTCAACGATGTCTACTTCACCGCAATGCGGCCAGTCGATCCCCGGAAAGTTGTTACCCAGCAGCCAGAACGCCGGCCACAATCCGTTTTCCGTGTCGGGCATTTTTATTCGGGCTTCGAGAGAGCCATACTTGAACGCGAAGCGTCCCTGGGAGTTCAGGCGCGCCGAGGTGAACGCGTTTCCAAAATAATCCTCACGAAACGCCTCAATAACAAGCGTTCCATTCGTTGTGTGGGAATTTTTCGCGCGGGAGGTGTTATACTCCATCTGGCCGTTGCCGAATCCCCATCCACCGACGTCCCAGGTCCAGGTATCGGTGTCGATGCCGGGAGCGTCGAATTCATCAGACCAGACCACGTTGGCGAAAGCCGATCCGCAGGCCAGCAAAAAAAGAACGGAACTCAGTAAGACTGTTTTTACGTGCATGTGTGTACCTCTTTGGTTGTTAAAATCCCACGGAAGCGAACAGGCCGCTTTTGGGATATGAGGACGAGCTGCCATTCCCGCCCCAGCTTCTATTTCAATGGCGATCTAATTCATTTTGGTCAAAAACTTATCCGCGCCGTTTAGGGGGTTAAAACCCTGTAAAAGCGAACTGGATCGTCCGCGGGATATGAGGACGAGTTCGTGGTTCCGTCCCCGATGATGGTTTCAATGATGATCCAATTCGCGTTGGTTAAACCGCTCTTGCAAGCCACCCGATAGCTGGCGCCATTTTGTGTGGGAAAGCTGATCTGAATGTTTCCGCCCTCAAGGGAGGAGCTCAACTCCAACGGCGGAACCGGATCACCGATCAAAACCGCCTGAATATCGTCGTAGTAAATGGGCCCGGAATTTTCAGGCTGATTTACGTTTAGGAGGATGAAACTGACCCAGACGGTGTTCGCGGGAGCCTCCGCCCGCACTTCGCTGAAAATCCATGTATCCGTGGCGCTGGCGGCGCTCAAAAAAGGTCTCGACTCCGCGCCGTAATAAGGAAACGCGGCCGATGTTCCGGTATCCACCGAAGCCGGTTCTAAAACGTTGCCGCCACTATCTCGGAACTCGATCTTGAACAGTCCGAAAGAGGAGCCCGTTATGGCGGAACCCGCCGGGTTCAGCAGGTAGCCCTGAATATCAAAAACATCCCCCGCGCTCGCCGAAAAGGATTGCGACGCGTTCGGGGAAGACCAGTCTCCCGCGCCCGCGCTGTCGATCACCAATGATTCGTCACCAGACCGCGCGTAAGCGGGCGATGCTGACGCCGAACCCCCGCCGAGGTTCATCGTCCAACCAGAGACCCCGGATTCAAAACCAGGATTCGCGAGAAGATTCGCTCCGGGAACCACCGTGGACGAGCCGCCGAGAACCGTGTCTCCAATGTCGTAGACTCGAATATAGTCCACCTTGTATTCCGCCGGGAAATCAGCGTTGATGTCACCGGGCGCGAAACTCCCAGTGTAGGTTCCTCCAACCGCTAGATTGAGGATAAAGAAGTGTGGCAGGTGGAATTCCTCCAGATCAGCTCCAGCACCTCCGGAAATATCCATGACCCAGATAGGTTGACCATTGATGTAGGTCGAAATCGAGTTCGGAGTCCATACCATGCGATAGACCACGAACGTGTCACTAATATCGGACGGCATGTCTTCGTAATCCCCAAAGCTCGCGTATCCGCCGCCGCTTTCCCAATGCGCGGTTGATCCAACCCTCCGGTTGACGAGCCCCGCGCGGATCGCGTTGGTTTGCCCCATTTCCATGACGTCAATCTCGCCGCAAGCCGGCCAGCCGACGGCCGGAAAATTATTGCCCAACGTCCAGAACGCGGGCCACAATCCGTTGGCCAAATCAGGCGTCTGGATGCGAGCTTCCACCACGCCGTACTTGAAAGTCAGTTTATTCAGGGTCTTGATCCGCGCCGAGGTGAAGCTATCCCCGTCTCGTAAGGCCGTGATCACGAGATTGCTGCCGTTGACCCAAACATTCGCGGGATCGCTGGTGTAACTCTGCAACTCGGCGTTGCCCCACCCGCCCGCGCCCAAGTCATAGGACCACACGTCGTCATCGGGAGCCGAGGTGTAATTAAACTCCTCGCTCCAAATCAGGGTCTGCGCTGAAGACAGCCCGCACGTGAACATCAGATAGGTGATAATGTATTTCATGACTGCTATGAGTTCGCTCGCGGATCAAGGAAACTTACAGTGGCGATGGCGCCAAAAGCCCACCTCCGCGCCGCGATCCGCCGCGGTTAACGTAGGTATTCCATGGGTTTAGACAACCCGAACAACCAACCGTTGAGTGAATCAGGCTATCCGCCAAAAACAGCGGGAGGTTAAAAAAAGAGGATGCCGATAAACAGCACCCCCTTGAATAGACCGATCTCGATAGCGATCTAGCTCTTGAAGCAGCGGCGGAAAAACAGAAGTCCTCCTCCAAATATGCCCAACAAGCCAAGCGTGGCCGGCTCCGGAATGACTTCAAAAGTGCCAAGACCCGCCGCGGTGGTAGGATCAACATACAAGCCCGTGACCGCGAATCCGGCCTGAACGATCTCAGAACCCGCACCCGCGTCAGCAATTACCAGGCTGAGGCTTTCAAGCGAACCAGCGGTCAGATCAACAAACTCGTACTGAGTGGTAGCCCAACTAGCGAATCCGTCCAGCACCTTGATGAAGCCGACGGCCTCATAGCCACTATCTTTCAGGGTGGTAGCGACGGTTAAGAAGTCAAACGTAACCGTCTCACCAATCGTTCCCGTAACTTCTTGATACGTTGCGACTTCAAGGTATTTTAGCTGGGTACCACTGCCATCACCCGTGAACCAGAACGTGTCCTCGTCAACTGTTCCTCCACCGTTGGCCGTGTAGATATCGGTGTTTGGCCCAAGAACCTGTGTGTTTCCAACAAACGTGGACGGCGACTGAGCCGCCGTATATCCGAAATCAGTGGCGGGCGTGTCGTCACTAATATTGAACGCGTTCACATACGCGAACTGAGCCGCGCCGGGATCAACGGTGAAATTCAGGTCGGCCTGAACCGTTCCGCCCACAATGGCGAAAGCCGCTAATATAGCTACTGTTAATGTTTTCCTCATCATATGTCTCCTTTTTCCTTATTCAGGTTGGTCCGCATGGACCTCTCTCTCACTCAACCTACTCGAACCACTCCCAAGTGATTCATAGTCGTATATAACTATTGGCGGACCTTTCGTCAACGCGTTTTTACGATTTTTTAACCATCCTCCGCGCTCTTCTTCTTTTGTATCTCACTGTTTTATAACAAGATGTTAAAATTAATAGACGATGTGCTTCGACGACCACGCAAACCTCAAAACACAGTGAGCCATAGTCCGTGCTACTCACTCAACGAACTAGATCAAATCATATAAAATATAGAAAACATTACGAATAAGGCCCCTATTCCGACCGAAACGGATGGGAAGACGACCGTCTGACCTGCCTCGGGAAAGCACGAATCAGAGAACGGACAGGCAGGAAGAATCCCCTCAGGGAACCGAGGAGCGCCCTGCTTGAGGAGGCGGATGAGTCTTCACGGGGCCCGACAAAAAAAAGGATTCCTCTTCCCAGAGAAACCCTTTCCGATCCCGCACCCGCACAGGATCGCTCATCAGATACTTTCAACTAAACGGCGGCGTTTACTCCACCTCCGGCTCGGCCAGTGTTTCAAAATGGATCACGCCGACCTTGGGACAGACCGTTACTAGATAGTTCTTCAGCACCCGGGCACCAATCCGAACCCCGCCCGGGGACGGCGCCGTGGCTGGATTCAAAAGCTCAATGCCCTCTCCCAAAAGCAGGGAGGACACCGCCCCGTCGGCCGCCACTTCAAAGTCACCCGCCGGATCAATCAGGATGTTGCCCTCCCTCCCGTTCATGCGGCCACGCACCGCGCAGAGATCCGCGTCTTTCACCAGCGAAAGCGTAACCAGGAGCCTCTCCGGATTCGGCGCATACTCTTCCTTCATCGAAGTCAGCAGCACCTGCTGGACCGGATAGAGGAACCGTACCTGATCAAACTTTTTGAGGATATCCCAACCGATCACCGCCCGCACCGGGCCTTCCGAAACATCCCGATTCATCGCGCCGAGCGAACCGGTCGCCATCCGCGTGTATACCAGCGGATACTCGACGAACATCTGACCCAGCCTCAGCGAAGACACAATCGATAGCGCGGCGGGAACGTCATCCCCCGTCAGATTGACCAGCGTGGCCTTCCCCTCGCCGACCGGCCGGGCTCCCAACTCGTTCGCCAGCTCGAACTCCAACCAGGTCGCGCCAGAGGTGAAGTCGAGCAAAACCGGCCACTGTTCGCCATGATTCCCATCCAAATCAACCAGCGGACGAAGCGGCTCTTCCGCCAGCATTTCAAGGCCCACCGCCCGCTCCGGATGTAGACGAGCGTCGCCGCGAATCCGCGGACCACTCGGCGAGTCGTAAATTGAAAGTCCGTATATCCGGGGATCCTGGACCTTCTTCAAATAGGCGTGTTGTTGTTCCCATGGAATCCGTTGGGTGTCGCTCTCCAACGTCTCGCAACCCGCCATAAGAAGCATTACGAACCCTAAAGCCATCTGCGATTTCATCGCGTTCTCCGTTTATTCGCCACTGAACGGGCACCCCGTATCAACACGGCCCTTACATAGCACGGTCCGGAAAAAAGATCGAATAAATCAGAAAATTCTTTCCTTCGAACCCCTCGGATCTTTAGCGGCGCGAAGCGAGGCGATGAGCCCTGACCAACAAAAACGAGAAAACCCCGCCATCACTAAATCATGGCGGGGTTTAAGGTGGTGCCCGGAGCCGGACTTGAACCGGCATGGCCGCGATGGCCGAGGGAGTTTAAGTCCCTTGTGTCTACCAATTTCACCATCCGGGCGTTTTCTTGCTTCCATTCCACAGCGCGAAATATAACGCCCGCGTCCGTATTTTAACAGGTCCCAACGGACTCCGTTATGTTCCACGGAAGCGGAAAAGCGGGAAATGTAGCGGGATTGATCGCGGAACGCAAGAGCTGGCGTTCGTCATCGAATCAGCCTCGCGGAGTCACGCCCTTTTTGAGGATGATGTTTCCGTACTTGGCGGTGGTTCCGGAGATCACGCAGGCGTAGGCCTTTTCGGCGCGGGCGTAGAACTCGAAGCGGCCAAGTCGTTTGACCTCGGGCGCGGCGGGCGCGCTCTTTTTAATCGCGGCCATGTAGTCGGCTTCAACCCGCGGGTCCAACGCGTCGCCCTCGACGGCGGCCATCATGATCAACGGATCATCATAGGCGTCGAGTTCGAACAGCGGAATGATGCCCTCGAGCAGATCTGGAATTTGGAGCCCGTCGCCGCGCAGAACGTTTTTCGGGCACAAGGCGTGTCCTGGAAAATGCGCGTCGGAGAGAACGATTTCATCGCCGTGCCCCATTTCCGCGAGAAGCTTCAACAGGGCGGGGCTTACGATGGGATTGATTCCTTTAAGCATGATCCATCTCCTTGAACTGGGTCCCTGAAACGCGATGAATGTCCGCGCCGACGAAAGCATTCGAGTTTAGCATGTTTTTGCAAAGCTCGACCTGAACGCCTTGCTCGTTGATTCAACACCGTATAGATAGCAAAGCCGCGGCGGTCGGCAAAGCAAAAGCTCGAGGTGGAGCGCGAAGGCCAATGAAATTCTCCGAGGGAGCGAGGAGGGTCTTGTCGTCGGTGCTCGCGAAGGAGCCGGAACAGCGAACCGTTGGTTCCGAAAATCAGGAGAAGATCAGCGCGGCGAGACTCTCCATGGGTCCAGCAGACCGCTTACAAGCCGACCTGCCTCTCGCGCTCACCGCCCTTTCAAACGGCGCGGCGAAGGATTCATGCGCGGCCAGATGATCGGCCTAGTATTTTTTGCTATTTACTCTCGCGCAAACAACTTGCGCGATCCGCGAACACGGTTAAATTAACAGCTTGCTCTTTGACACGGAGCGAAGAACGCTCCGCGTGCCTGTTACGGTACAACGCTTGCGGCGAAAAAAAAACGCGATCAAAAAAAGTAGGCTCTAAGATGTATACTATCGAAAAGAACGGGGACCATCTCCTGGTGAAATTCAAGGAGAGCTTCGACTTCCCTATGATCCAAACCATCATTCATCATCTAACGAAGATCAGGGAATATCCCGACACCAACGATATCTGGTTGATCGGAAATCATCACGCGGACATTCGACTGGGCGAGCTAGAAATGATGGTTCGTGAATTTCAGTGTCTGTGCCCAACCGACGCGACGCGATCCAAAACCGCGGTCGTGGTGGACGATGGCCTTACCGGAGCGATCATCAGTCTTTGGATCGAAGGACTCAAGAGTCGGGTGGCGTTCGACATTAGGATTTTTCCGTCGCTGAAAGAGGCCCAGGCGTGGTTGGGCGTCGGAAAGGAACGCGTTGCCTAAGCATCATCCTTGCGCGACGCCCTCGCCGCGCGACGAGACAAACAAAACCCTGGGAGCTATCATGAAAAAAACATTGATATACGCGCTGGCCACTCTTTTGCTCGCGGGCCTGAGCGCCGAAGCCAAAAAGGAGCAAGGAAAAGACGCGCCGGACTCGGAAATGAAAAAATCGGAAGGCATGGCCAAGGAAGTGTCCGAGCAAAAAACGAAGGAAGTCAAAACCAAGGCGGAGGAAACCAAAGAAGTCGGCCAACTCGATGAAGCCAAGGGAAAAGGCAAATCCGAAGAGATGAAAACGGCTACCGCCAAAAAGAAACAAACGAAAAAGGAAGCCCAGGAATCCGGCGAAAAGATGGGCCAGGAACAAAAGTCCTGGTGGAAGTTTTGGAAAAAATAACCGACCGTGACGCTTCGACCGCGTAGCCGTCCTCTCGGACGGCTTTTTTTATTCCAAAGCTCGCTTCGCGGGGTCGCGCCAAACCCGCTCCATGGCTCTCATCCAGCCTCGACACAAAAAAAGCGTCGTTTCGGGAAAACGACGCGGAAATACATGGTCGGGGCGACTGGAT
>JARFRL010000077.1 GCA_029287275.1 Pontiella desulfatans | reverse complement strand
CAGCGGGCTTGATCGTTGTTTATCGAAACCACAGCGCCTCACCCAGTCCTCCCGGTTCTCGGAAACGTTTTCCCAGAATCGGAAATGGGTCGGGCGCTTCATGGTTTTATGGCTCCGCGCCGGCGAGGACGCGCGCCTCCGCCTCGGCGTGGTAACCAGCAAGAAGGTGCACCTCCGCGCCAACAAGCGCAACTTCGCCCGGCGGCGCCTGCGCGAGGCCTACCGCCGGCTTCGGCCCTACTTCCACGGCGACCTCGACGTCGTTTTCGTCGGGCGCCGCGCCATCCTCGACGCCGAATGGACGGACGTACTTAAGGAGATGATCAAGCTCGCCGCGAAAGCCGGATTGATTTCCGACGAAAACAGCGCGGCCGCGCGCGAGGAGCTGGGGCTTTAAAATGACCGCGCCTGGACTCGTCAACCTGCCCGCGCGCGCCGCGGTTCTGTTGATCGCGGGCTACCAGAAAATGGTCAGCCCATGGCTCGGACAACGCTGCCGTTTCCACCCGACGTGCTCGAACTATTGCATTGAAGCGCTTCGGCAACATGGTATGGTCGTCGGTCTTTGGCTCGGGGTGAAAAGAATTTGCAAATGTCATCCGTTGCATCCCGGCGGGATCGACCCCGTTCCACCGCGCCGCGACTAATTTTTGGAGAGAGATTCATATGAACAAAAAAGATCTAATACCCGTCATTCTGTTGGCCCTGCTCATCCCCGCGTGGATGATCGTCGACCGCGTGTTCCTGGCCGAAAAATTCGCGGCGAAAGCGCCCGCGCCCGTCGAACAAACCTCCGAACCCGCGCCCACCACCGGCGCCGCGAGCGCGCTGACCGAAGCGATACCCCAGGCCCGGAAACAAGCCGAGGCGATCGAGGTCGCCACCCGAGAGGTTCCCGCGAACGAAGTCGTTGAAACGCTCGCGAACGACAAGATCCGGGTCGATCTGACCTCCATTGGCGGTGGCGTCAAATCCGTCACGCTGATCGCGGAAGATGACGGCGGCGAGATTCTCTTCCCCGAGCTCAACGAAAAGGACAGCCCGCCGGTCACGCTCAACTTCGCGAAATCGGCCGCCCTCGCCTATCAAGGTCTGGCGGGCATCGAAGCGAACGACGCCTTCAACGTCCAAAAAACGGACGACGGAAACTCGGTCGTGTTTTCCAAGGCGTGGAACTCCGGCGTCGTTTTCCAACGCGTCGTCACCTTGGGCGACGATTACATGCTGACCGTCAACGACCGCTTCATCAACAACGGGACCAATCCGTGGACCCTTCCGGCCGTCCGCCTGCTGACCGGCTACATGGAAAACCCGCCCGAGATGAAGGCCATGAAAGGCGTCAGCATTCTGGGCGTTGATTCGCACACGCCGACCGGCGGCGTGAACTATTGGGGCAAAAAGCTCAACAAACTGTTCAAGAACGCCGACAAACCCGAATCCATCGACGCCGTGCCCGAAGAGATGCGCGAGGTGGTGGTCGATTGGGTTTCCGCGAAAAACAAGTTCTTCACCCAGATCGTGAGCCCGAAGCAGCCGATCGCGACCATGGCCGTGCTGTGCGGCCGCGACGTGAACGAGAAGGCCATCATGCCCAAAGACATCGCCGCGGCTCTGGCGTTCAAACCAACCGTCGTCGACGCGGGCGCGGCCCTGGAGCTTGACTACGACTTTTTCATCGGCCCGAAGCAGTATTCCATTCTCAAGGCCGGCGGCAACAACATGGAAAAGGTGATGGAGTTCGAGACCACCGGAATGTGGTCGTTCATGAATTGGCTCATGGAACCCTCCCGCAGAGCCCTGCTCTGGACGCTCAACATGTTCCACTCCGCGATTCCGAACTACGGCGTCGCGATCATTCTGCTGACGTTGCTGATCCGGATTCTCTTCTGGCCGCTCACGCACAAGAGCACGGAAAGCATGCGGCGCATGCAGGAGATCCAGCCCGAGGTCAAGGCGCTGCAGGCCAAATACGGGAAGAACAATCCGCAGAAGCTCCAACAAGAGACCATGAAGCTCTACAAAGAGAAGAAGGTCAACCCGATGGGCGGTTGCCTGCCGATGTTCGTGCAGATTCCGGTTTTCATCGCCCTCTTCACCGTGTTGCGCAACGCGATCGAATTGCGCTATTCAGGCTTCCTCTGGATCGCGGACCTCAGTCAGCCGGAAAACCTCTTCGCGGGCGCCGTTCCGGTCGTTGGCTCGCTTAACATTCTCCCGCTGTTGATGTCGGCCTCGATGATTTGGCAGCAGAAGCTCAGCTCGCCCGGAGCCGCCGCGACGCCGGAACAACAGCAACAACAGAAAATGATGATGTTCATGATGCCGATCATGATGCTGTTCTTCTTCTACAGCATGCCCTCCGGCCTCGTCCTCTACTGGACCACCAGCAACCTGCTGATGATCGCCCAGACCGGACTCCGCAACCTCAAGAAAAAGGTGAAGCACGCGTAATCGAAAGCCATCCGTTTAAACGAAGCGCGGTCTGGAAACAGACCGCGCTTTTTTTACGCGCGCGTGAGGCGTGAGAGTGATACCAATCTCAAAAAAATTTAGGTAATGGGACTAAACCGAATGGCACTAAGTTAAGGGATTTTAAGCGGGAGATAAGGTAACATTGAAATCATGTTTGCCCAAAGTAGGACAGTGCTTCCAGCCTGTCCACCGTAGCTCGGTAGTGAAAATGCAGACAGGCTGGAAGCACTGTCCTACTTTACTGAGCAACCATTGAAACGAGCTGAACTTAGTGCCATTCGGGACTAAACCACATAATTGGAAATGGATAATGACCAATTTTTCACATAGATCACAAAAGAACAGTAATTGTCCTATTTTGTGATTCCTGAGTATTTTGTGGTTTCCATTAAGTTTAGTCTGAGAAGTTTTAGCAACTGGTATTAGGAGGTCGCGGTGGATATTTGGTTGCACGGAATCACGACGGCGGTGCCCGAAAACCGCTATGCCCAAAACGAGTCCGCGGAACGAATCGCGGCGTGGACGGTCGACCCGCATGGTCAACGGCTCGCCAAAATCGCGCACAAGGTCTCCGGCATCGAGACGCGGCACAGCGTGTTGGAAACGTTGGGCGAGGGCTTTTTCCGGCGCGACGACGCAGGGAAGATGGTCGAGCCCAGCACCGGCGAGCGCAACCAAATCTACCGCGCCAACGCCGTGCCCCTCGCGCTCGACGCGGCCGGCCGGCTGTTCGACGCGACCGCGTTCGACCGCGCCGCGGTCACGCACGTCGTCACGGCGTCCTGCACCGGCTTCTTCAACCCGGGGCTGGATTATCATCTCGTCGAAAGTCTGGGTTTGTCGGAATCCGCGCAACGCTACCATCTGGGTTTCATGGGGTGCTACGCCGCCATCTCGGCCTTGGACGCGGCGCGGCAGTTTTGCGCGGCCGACGCCAACGCGGTCGTCTTGGTCGTCAGCCTCGAACTCTGCAGCCTGCACCTCAAACCCAACGGCGGCCGCGACGCGATTCTGGCCAACGCGTTGTTCGCCGACGGCGCCGCGGCGTGTCTCGTGAGCGCCCGCGAACCGGAAGGCCCGCGCTACCGCCTGGGCCCGCGGACGACCCAACTGGTGAGCGAGGGCGAAGCCGAAATGGCGTGGGACATCGGCGACCTGGGCTTCGACATGGTGCTGACGAGTTACGTCCCCAAGCTGATCGGCGCGAAGATTGAAGCCCTGGTCGCGGCCGCGTTGGAAAAACAAAACCGCGCGCTGGACGACGTCGATCTCTGGGCGGTGCATCCGGGCGGCAAGGCGATCCTCGACGAGGTTCAAAAAGCGCTGCGGCTGACGGACGAGCAGCTGGTGTCGTCGCGGGAGGTGCTGCGGAGCTTCGGGAATATGAGCAGCGCGACGATTCTATTCGTGCTGAACGACCTCCTCGCGCGCGGATCGAGCGAATTGAAAACCTGCGCGATGGCCTTCGGGCCGGGGCTGACGGTCGAGCTGTTTCAAATGGACGTGGTCAGGAGCTGAGCATGCCGAAAGTCCCCAAGTTGAAAAACGCCGCGCTCAACGAGGCGGAATCCAAGATGAACTACAACCGCGTTCACTTCGCGGAGGCCGCGCCGCGCTACGATTTCGTCACGAAAGCGTTGTCGTTCGGCGCCGACGCGGTCTGGAAAAAGCGGCTCGTCGCGGCGCTGGAGAGCGCGCCCGCCTCGGCGCTCGATCTCGCCTGCGGCACGGGCGACGTCTGCTTCCTGCTCGCGGCGCGTTTTCCCGAGGCGAGGGTGGAGGGGCTTGATCTGACGGAGGAGATGCTGGCGCTCGCGAACCAGCGCAATGGCTTCGGCGACCGCGCGCGCTTCGTGCTGGGCGACATGCGCGCGCTGCCCCACGCCGACGCGGCGCTGGATCTCGTCACGGGATCCTACGCGCTGCGCAACGCGCCGGACTTGAACCAGGTCCTGCTGGAAATTCATCGCGTGCTCAAGCCCGGGGGCGTCGCGGCGTTTCTCGATTTCTCGAAATCACCGTCCGCGCTCGTCCGGAAAATCCAGTACGGCCTACTGCGTTTCTGGGGCGGGTTGTGGGGGGTGCTGCTGCACGGGAACCCGGCGGTGCATGGCTACATTTCCGAAAGCCTGAAAGGCTATCCCACCCGGCCCGAGCTCGACGCGCGGTTCGCGGCCGCGGGCTTCGAAAAAAAATCATCCCGCCTTTTTTACGGCGGGATGACGGAACTGCTGGTTTTCAAGAAACCCGCGGCGGACTGAGCGCGGCGCGCTACGGCGCTGTTCCGGTGGAGTGGGTGGAGCAGGCGCTCTCCGCGCCGATCGCGTTGAGGGTGTAGGTTCCGCACGCGGGGCAGACCAGCGCGGGCAACCCGCCTGTGATGTATTCCGCGATATCGCTTTCCTCGACCTCGTGGCCCGCCGTTTTCGCGTTTTCCATGGCCCACTGTTCCTTGGCCGCGTCGATGATTCGTCGGTTGTTGAGGCAGGCCTTCTCTTGGGAGTTGGCGCGGGCTTTGGTGAAGCTGGGGATGGCGACCGCGGCGATGATGCCGACATAGGAGGACGCGAGGAGTTCGATGGGCTTGGCGCCGCCATAGTTGGCGAGGGATTCGGAATAGTATCCGGTGGGCGTTTTGAGCGCGTAGCCGCCGGCGCTCATGTTCTTCAATCCGCTCATCATGCCGTTGAGCATCGCGGCGGCTTCGGGATCCGGATTGGCGCTCATGGCGGCCGTCAGCGCGGCGAGATAGGTTTCCATGAAGCGCGGCGAAAGGAATTCAATCGCGCTGACCTTCGCGGGCGCCGCGGTGAGCATCTCTTTATACAGCGGCGTGGAAACCAGCCCGGTTTGGTTGGCGTGGCTGTCGAGCGCGTCCTTCACCACGTCGAGCGAGGAGCCGATCAGCAGATAGTCCTCCGTCATGACCAACGTCGGGGAGAGGGGGACGGGCGACGGCGTCGGGAGCGCGATGGTGTGGAGCTCATAGGCGCCATGCGTCGATTTCACCGCGGGCATGCCGAAGAGTTGGAGCTTTTGCAGGATGATGTTCCCGAGAGTCGGATTCTTGGTTCCGAGTCCGATCAGCAGGCTGGGTTCCGGGAAGGTCAGGCTGGTTCCGCGCGCCTGGGGGATCGCGACCGTTTTGTCCTCGGAGAATTGAATGGAGACCAGGAGGTCCTCGTCGAGCGACTCGGTGATGACGTTGATGTTCGTGCCGATGACGATTTCGGCCATCATCATTTTCTGGTTGAACGTCGCCGCGCTTTCCGGGCCGCCGAACTCGGCGACGGCCTCGTTCACGATTTTCCAGGCTTCGTTCAGGCTGGTGGTGGAGTTGGCGGTGTAGACCGCGTTGGCGGGCGCGTAGCGCGCGCCCTTCATCGCCCGCGGCGCGGAGCCCAGCAGGCGCCATAGCGGTTTGGCCGCGTCGGCTTCGGCGTGCTCGCAGACCGCGACCACGCGGGTGAGCTCGCCTCCGGCGGGGGCCATGCTCATCGCGTAGGCTTTCATCGAGAGCAGGCCGCTCCATTTAATCGCGGCCTTCACCATGTCCATGCCTTCGTTCATCACGCGCGTCTGCTCCGGCGTGGAGGGGGTCATCGCGCTTTGGGCCAACGCGGAGACTTCGTCGAGATAGTTCAACACCCGCTCCTCGATGGTCGCGGTGTTGAGGAACAGCACCAGATCGCCGTCCAAATCCAGTTTTTCCAGCGCGGGACGCATGGGTTTTTCGGCGGCGTGAACGGGCGTTGGAACGCCCGCGGCCAGCAAACCGATGGCGACGAGTGACGCGACGAGTTTCTCTTTCATGACGACTTCCCCTTGTGTTGATGGTGAATTTCTTTCAAGCCATTTCAATAAACAGCATGCGGCG
>JARFRL010000065.1 GCA_029287275.1 Pontiella desulfatans | reverse complement strand
GGCGCGAAGACCATGCTGGCGCCGTCGAAGACGAGTTCGTCCTGACCGCCGACGATGTTGCAATAGAGCAGGGTGGCGTTCAGTTCCCGCGCGGTTTGGCCCAGCACGTCGATCCGGTCGTTGAGCAGCTTGCCGCGGTGATAGGGCGACGCGGAGAGGTTGATCAGCAGATCGATGTTCCGATCTTTCAACGACTGGACGGCCGCGCCGTTGGGTTCCCACGAATCCTCGCAAACGTGGACCGCGGCCGTTTGGCCGTCGAGCTCCAGGACGAGCGGTTCGCCGCCGGCTTCGAACAGCCGTTTCTCGTCGAAGACGCCATAATTCGGTAAGAGTGTTTTGTGGTATTCGCCGATGATTTCCCCGCCGCGGTAGACGATGGCGGCGTTGAATTTCTTTCCATGCCGCGCGACGGGCGCGCCGACGACCACCGTGGCTTCGGCGGGTAGCTCGTTCTTGATCCGTTCCAGTTGAACTTCGCAGTCGCCGCAGAAATGGTCCTTCAGAATCAGGTCCTCGGGCGGGTAGCCCGCGATCGCGAGCTCGGGAAAAACAATGAGCCGCGCGCCCGCGGCGAAGGCCTCGCGGGCTTTGGAAACGACAAGGTCGGCGTTGCTTTTCAGCGCGCCGACCGTCGGGTTCATTTGAATCAGGGCGGTTTTCATGCGTGATTCGTGACCCGTGAGCCGTGAGGCGTGAACCGATCACGCGTCACGTTTCTCTCGTCACTCTACCTTCTGTAGTTCGGCGCTTCTTTGGTGATCTTGATGTCGTGAGCGTGGGCTTCCACCGCGCCGGCGCCGGAAACGCGCACGAACCGGCCGTTTTTCTTCAGCCCCGCGATGTTTTTGGTTCCGCAGTAGCCGAGGCTGGCCTGCAGGCCGCCGCAGTATTGCTTCATGACCTTGCTCACGGTGCCCGCGAACGGAACCATGCCCTCGATGCCCTGCGGCACCAGATCGTCGTCGTTGCTCAGGCCATAGCGCTGGCGGCTGCCTTCGCGCGATTTCATCGCGTCGAGCGAGCCCATACCGCGATAGACCACGAATTGGCGCCCTTCGAAAATAATTTTTTCGCCGGGGCTTTCCTCGGTGCCCGCGAGCACGGAGCCCATCATGACCGTGTCGGCGCCCGCGACGAGCGCTTTGGCGATGTCGCCGGAGTTGCGGATGCCACCGTCGGCGATGACGGGGATGTCGCCCTTGAGCGCGCTGGCCGCGGCGTAGATGGCGGAAATCTGCGGGATGCCCACGCCGGCCACGACGCGGGTGGTGCAAATGGAGCCGGGGCCGATGCCGACTTTGACGGCGTCGGCGCCCGCGTCGCGCAGGGCGAGGGCGGCTTCGCCGGTGGCGATGTTGCCGCCGATGACGTCGATGTGGGGATATTTTTTCTTCACCCACGCGACCATGTCGATGACGCCCTTGGAGTGTCCGTGCGCGGTGTCGACCACCAGCACATCGACTTCCTCTTGGCTGAGCACCTCGGCGCGTTCGTAGTCGCCCGGGCCGACGCCGGCGGCTACCCGCAGGCGATACTTCGCGTCGCGGTTGAAGAGAGGTTCTTCGTTTTCGATCAGGCGGCGGACGTCGGCGTAGGAGTATAGACCGACCAGCTTCCCTTTTTTGTCGAGCAGGGGCAGCTTGCCGATTTTATGCTGCTGCATGACGTCGTAGGCCTGCCGAAGATTGGTTTCGGGGTTGGCCGTGACCACGCTGGAGGTCATGATATCCGTGACCGGCGCGCGCTTGGAGCGGGAGAAACGAATGTCCTTGGAGGTCAGGATGCCGACCAGCTTTCCGTCGTCGTCGAGAATCGGGAAACCGGAGAAGCTGTAGCCTTTTTCGGCGCGGCGGATGGCGATGGTTTCGAGCGTGTCGTTGACGTTGAAGGTGATCGGATCGGAGATCAGGCCGTTGAGGTGGTGCTTGACGCGGCTGACCTGCAGGGCCTGAACTTCGGGGTCGAGATTCTTGTGGATCACGCCGATTCCGCCCATCATCGCCATTGAAATCGCCATGCGTCCTTCGGTCACGGTGTCCATCGCGGCGCTGAGGAAAGGGATCTTCACGCCCACGTTGCGGGTCAGCTTCGAGGAGATGTCCGTGTCGCCCGGCAGGAAGTCCGCGTATTGGGTGATCAACGAAACGTCGTCGAACGTAAGCCCCTCGTAAGGGAAGGTGTTCATGAAATCCGCGATGTACTGGTTTTGGCTCATCTTATGCATCCTTTTGCCGATCTATTTTGTGCGGCCGCGCGGATCGAGTCAAGCGCAGGAATTAGAGAATCCGCAACTAAAGCCCGTCTTCTCTTAATACAGCTCGTATTTGCAGAGCATGCCGTCGAGGCCGCCGGCCGTGAGGGGGTGTTTCCATTCGGGTTTGAGGCCGAGTTTTTTGACGAGCGTTTTGTCGCCGTAATAGATGAAGGCGGTGGAGCCGGAGATCTTCGGCAGCGACAAGTTTGACGATTCGGCGGTGGTGATCAAGGGCCGCGTCAAAACCAAGCCGATCCGGCAATGGGACGTCGGACGTGAATTCCTGCGGCGCGTCAAATATGCCTTCGATGAAAACAACATCGAAATTCCCTTCCCGCACCGCACCATCTACATGGGTGAGGCGAGTAAGCCCTTCGATCTCCAGATTCTGGAAAAGTACAAAGAAAGCGTTACAGGCGGAAACGTGCCGGATTAATACAACGCGTACTACCGAGCATGCCGTAGGGTCATTTTAATCCGTTCCTGAAATGACTTTACGAGCTTCAGAAAACTATTTTAACGCAATCACAAAACGTGTGTTGGATGCCGTTTGTCTTTATCAGAAAGTTTCAAAAATGTAATAAAATAGCTAAAAACGATAAAAATGCAGTAAAAAACGACAATGAGCCTAAAATGTTATAATAGTAGTTGTTAAAAATATTTTCGATCATTAGCTTGGCCCGAAACAAGGGAATGATGATCATGTTTTCTAAATATAAACTGGCTTTCGTTTGTGTTGCATGTCTGGTGAATGCATCCTCAGGGCAATGGCTGACTGAAACCATTGAACTCAAAGCCGGTTGGAATGGCGTGTTTCTGCATGTCGATCCGTCGCACGAATCCATTGATGATTTAATCGCTCAGGATATCAACAGTCCGATCACGCAGATATGGCGCTGGAATGTTCCAACGGCCGGAAACTTTTATACGAGTCCCACCGAGTACACGCAAACCGCGACCGGTTGGAAGCAGTGGATCCGCAATGATGTCGATTCGGATTTGCAAACCTTGACCGGGGATACGGCCTATCTGGTGGAAGTGGCCGAGGACTACAGCTGGACCATCAAGGGCCGCCCGGTTGTTCCGCGCTCAAACTGGGATCTGAACGGGCTTAACCTGCTTGGTTTTCCAACCGACCCCGCTACGCCCCCGATGATTGAGGACTTCCTTAATGCGGCCAGTGATGTGCAGTCGGCCAACTTTGAAGTTTTTGAATATGCCGGCACAGATCTGGGGTCGACCAATCCGAAAGAAGTGCAGCCGTTTTTGTTCCGCAATAAGGCGATGACAAGGGGCAAGGCGTTCTGGATGCGGTCCGGTGAAGTCTTCAACCAGTACTTCGGCCCGTTCGAGGTGGATCTTGCCGGACGGGATGGGCTGAATTATCGATCTACCGGCAGCGCCTTGAGTTTCCGGATCCGGAATATGAGCGGCCAACCGCTTACGGTGAGCATGAATCTGCTTTCCTCCGAGGCGCCGCCAGCGGGCCAGGCGGCCATCGATGCCATTCCGCCGTTGTTGGTACGCGGTCCCCTTGATCCCCAAACCTTGAGCGCGGGCTATACCGTTCTGGCGCCCGGCATCGGGAACGGAATGAGCTGGACGCTGACCGCGAAGGATGAAGAAGGTTCCGAGGTAGAGGTGGTGCTCGGGATTGATCGGTCGTCCATTGTCGAACCGCCGGGCAGTTTTCTGGCCGGGTTGCTTAAATTTACGGATTCGCTGGGCATGATGGAGGTGGCCATGCCGGTGGAAGCCACCGTGGGGTCCGATGCGGGGCTCTGGGTGGGGCAGGCTTTGGTGACCGAGGTGGGGCAGTATTTGAAAACCTATGCAGACGGGGCTTTAGACCCGCTAATCATCACCAATGCGGATGTTGTGGTGACCAACGATCTGCAGATATCTACCACTGGTAGCTACATTGTTGATTCCGTAAACAGGGACATTACATCGGTTGCCCGGCCTTTTCCGCTACGCTTGATCGTGCACCGTCCGGAATCCGCAAACGCGCTCCTGCTGCAGCAGGTTTATTTCGGTGTCGATGTCTATTCAAATTCCGTGATTACCCGGCAGGAGTCGGTACTCGACCCCGGGAAATACGATCAGGCCCGCCGTGTGACGGCCACCCATCTTCCATGGACCGAAGAGAATCCGGGCTGGTTGTTTGATGGAACGCTGGACCGCGGAAATTCGATTAAAGCGTCGATTGCGACGCCGTATAATGATCAACGCTCGAATCCCTTCCTGCATACCTACCATCCCGATCACGACAATCTGGATGCCCGCTTCAGGCAGGAACTTGTTCAGGGGTCGGAGTCCTACACCATCGAACGGGAGATTCAGCTTGATGTGGATTTCCCCGGAACCAATTTCACCGACCGCGTCCGGGCCCATGAAGAGTTATTCGGTGCGTATCAGGAAACGATCCGGGTGATGGGACTGCCTCGTGCCGGCGGAACCAACGATATGCAGGTGTTTGAAGTGCGCGGGCTGTTCAGTCTGGGACGGGTATCCGAGATCGCGGAAATCACGGATCCCCTTTGATGACCGAGTCTTGGACGGAATAATGGATTTAATGAAAACGCTTGAAATGGAGAAAAAAATGAAGACACAGATCACCATCAAAATGCCGACCCTACTGTTTTCGATGCTGGCCACCGTTGCGCTGTTTGGCCTCTGCCATCAGGTTGTTGCTGTCGAGGCACCACCGGAGCGGATGACCTACCAGGGCTTTCTGGTGGATGGCAACGGAGTTGCGCTGGGTAATTCTTCGCCTGAAAACTATGAAGTGATCTTCAGGATTTACAGCGCTTCATCTGCCGGCATTTTAAAATGGTCGGAACAACAGACGGTCACGGTCGATAAAGGCTATTTCAGTGTGCTGTTGGGTGAAGG
>JARFRL010000425.1 GCA_029287275.1 Pontiella desulfatans | reverse complement strand
GCCCTGTGCGCGGCCTATTTCGTGAAGGTCTATTGTTTGGCGCGCGACATTCCGATCGAGGATATTCGGCTCTCCCAAAACAATCGTATTGACCCGGAAAATCGATATAAGCAGGCCTTTCAAATACAGGTGGAAGTGCCGGAGGACCTGTCGGATCATCATCGGAAGGGCGTTTTGAGCGCCATCGATCGCTGCGCGGTTAAACGAGTGATTGAAGAAAGGCCCGCGTTTTCCGCTGAAATCGTGGACCGGCTGGGATCCGATTCGACGCTGGTCTACGAAACGGGGGCTGAACCGGATGCCCATACGAAGATTCTGGGGAAAGACCTTTCCGCGGAGGAAACGATCGCGAACATGACGGGCTTGCTGGCGGATTTGGGGATTAAGATCGAAATCGCCTCGTGGCGAAACATCGTCCCGAACGTGTGGTCGGTCCATATCCGCGACGCCGCGTCGCCGATGTGTTTCACCAACGGAAAGGGGGCGACGAAAGACAGCGCCCTTTGCTCGGCGCTGGGGGAATATCTTGAGCGGACCAGCTGTAATTATTTTTACAACGACCACTTTTTGGGCGAGGCGATTGGCGCGGGCTCGTTTGTTCATTATCCCAACGAGAAATGGTTCGAAGCGGGAACGGATGACGCGTTGCCGGAGGGCCTGATGGATGAAACCTTTCTGCGCGTCTGCGACGCCGAAGGCGAGCTGAAGGCCTCGCACTTGATGGACGCCTGCTCGGGGCGAATCGACCGCGGTGTTTGCGCGCTTCCGTTTGAACGGCAATCGGATCAGCAAACCGTCTATATTCCCGTGAACCTCATCGGAAATCTATTCGTCAGCAACGGGATGAGCGCGGGAAACAATCGGCACGAAGCTCAGGTGCAATGCCTCTCTGAAATCGTTGAGCGCGCGGTTAAAAAACAAATTATTGAACAAGAGATTTGTTTGCCCGACGGTCCGGCGTCTGTTTTGGAGAACTATCCGCGGATTCTCGCGGGCATCCGTGAGCTGGAAAACAAAGGGTTTCCGGTTTTAGTCAAAGACGCGTCGCTGGGCGGCGTGTTTCCGGTGATGTGCGTTACGTTGATGAATCCCAAGACCGGCGGTGTTTTCGCCTCGTTCGGCGCGCATCCAAAATTTGAAGTGGCGCTGGAGCGGAGTCTGACGGAGCTGTTGCAAGGGCGCAGTTTCGAGGGGTTGAATGACGTGCCGCCTCCGACCTTCAACCGTCTGGCGGTCGCGGAGCCCAATAATGCCGTCGAACATTTCATTGATTCAACGGGCGTTGTCTCGTGGAGGTTTTTCAGCGATCAAGCGGACCATGATTTCCACGCGTGGGATGTCGCGGGGACGACGGAAGAGGAAAGCGGTTATCTCATGGATCTCCTCAAGGGGTTGGGCAAAGAGGTTTATGTGGCCGTGTATGAGGAACTGGGCGCGACGGCGTGCCGAATATTGGTTCCGGGCTATTCCGAAATATATCCCGTCGAGGACCTTGTCTGGAACAATACGAACCTGGCTTTGGCGTTTAGATCCGACATCCTCGATCTCCACGCGCTGAATGATCAAGCCCTTTCCGATCTGGTTGAGCGGTTGGAGGACGGCGGGCTGGATAACTACACCCTCGTTTCATCGCTCATCGGCGTTGAATTCGATGAAAACACCGTCTGGGGTAAACTCGATGTCGGAGAGCTGAAAATCCTGATCGATCTGGCGCTGAAGCGCTATGAAGCCGCGCGGGATCTCACGATCGACTTCCTCGGCTTCAACGACAATAGCGTTGAGCGGAACCTGTTTTATCAGGCGCTGCGCGTCGTCTTGGATATTACCTTGGATGAGGAACTCGATCTGAACGATTACGCGCCCAACCTGACCCGCATGTATGGGGCGGAGGCCATGGAATCGGTCGTCGGCTCCGTTACGGGCGCGGTCCGGTTTCACGGTTTAACTCCGACGAGTATGAAGATGGAAGGGTTGGACAAGCATCTGCGGTTGCTTGAAAGCTATCAGAAGCTGCATCGAGCCCGCGCGGCCCGAGTCTAATTAAAAGGGGCCGCCGCGCCCCGACTTAAGGCGATCTTTTTCGTGTCTTCCGCGTGTTGAGTGGTTATCAATTGAACCCAAGGAGAACGCCATGAAGATTCGAACGCTTGAAGACGCGCGTGATTTCGTGAAGGACGTTAAGGTTTGCACCATTTTTCCGTCCGATAAATGTGAGCACACGTCGCTCTATGAACATGTCGATCTGCCCGAAAAGCAGCCGGGCGAGAAGGGGTGGGGGAAACGCATGGAAGCCGTCTGGCCGTGGAAAAACCAGCTGCCCACCGAATACCCCAACGAAATCTTCTACGGAAAAATCAAAGGCGGCTTCGCCGTGCTGATGGAGATGAACTATCTGGCCGACATCCATTTCCCCGCGCGCCATAAACCGGTTGAATCCCTGAACCAACTCGCGCGAACCATCTACGACCATATCCGCGTCGAGCCTTGGACCAACGCGGACCTGCGCGATGAAATGATCGCGCTCGTCGGCTGCTCGAAAAGCCAATTCGATACCGCCATCAAAAACCTGCAAATTTCCTTGAACATCGTCCGCGCCTGCGACGCCGAAAAAGACACCTGGCTCCCTTTTCAAGAAGTCTATTCCGATATCTGGAAACGGTATGTGAAGGAGGAGAGCTGATTTTCGAAAGCGCGAAAACGATGCGGTTCTAGCTCGGATCATTTAGCCTTTTGATTCAAGAGTTTTTAAAACCACCCTGCAACTCTGTCACCTTTTCACCCTGCAACCCTGTCACCCTGCCACTCTGTCACCCTGTCACCTTGCCACCCTGCAACTCCGCCACCCCGTCCCGCGCCTCTTTTTCGCCATGGCCGCTCGACAAGGCCGGGTTTAAAACCGCAAGTTTCATGAAACGGAGAAGGAACCATGACGAAAGCTGAAACACGAAAATTCATCGCCTCGCAGAAAACCGGGATGGGGCTGCCGATTCTCGAGGCCAACGGATTCGTGGCCGTCAAACGACTGCGACATCAGAAAGCCTACTTGAACGCGCGGAAGATCGGGGCCTACGCGCCGTTGCCGGACGACGTTGATATCTCTCGAATCATGACCGACCCCGAGCGTACGTTTTACATTCCGGCCTTCGATGAAAAACGCGGCGTCTATGGTTTCGCCAAAATGAATGAAAACTTCAAGCGCGACCGCTTTGGCGGCGTTGAACCCGTCGACCCCGTTTTCGCGGAGGAGGATGAAATTGATCTGATCCTCGTGCCAGGAATCGCCTTCGCTCATTCCGGCGAACGCATCGGCCGCGAGGAGGAGTGTTATAACGAGCTGGTTCCCCGCTACAACGCCCTGCGGGTCGGCATCTGTTTCGACTTCCAGTGCATGCCGGAGATCCCCTTCGATGAACCAGATCTGCAGATGGACCTGATCGTCACCGAGTCCAAATGCATCGAAATCAGCTACGACGAATAACCGGCGGGGAATACCAATTACGATGGCCGAGTGATGGGGGGGCGGCCAGCGCTTTCACGCGGATGAATCGGGGCGATTCACGGGCCTTTTTCGCCGCGGAATCATCGAAAACACGCGGCTGTTCCACGCCGCGGAGCCATTTCATCTGGTCGGGGAATTGGCTTGAGTTGGACCCCTCAATCCTTATGGTTGCCCTTCGCTTTTTCAGACCAACAGGAACAGACTTATGAAAGAAATCAAAATCGGTATTCTCGGATTCGGCACCGTTGGCGCGGGCGTGGTGGAAGGCTTTCAGAAAAACGGCGCGCTCATGGCCGAACGAACCGGAATCACGCCGGTCGTCGCCAAAATCGCCGACCTCGACATCACCACCGACCGCGGAATCACGGTTCCCGAAGGCGTGCTGACCACGGACGCCATGTCCGTCATCACGGATCCTTCCATCGACCTCGTTGTCGAACTGGTTGGCGGAACCTCCGTCGCGCGTCAATTCACCTTGGAAGCCCTCAAGCAGGGCAAGCCGGTCATCACCGCCAACAAAGCATTGCTGGCCGATCACGGCGAGGAAATCTATAAAACCGCCCGCGACAACAACACCGGCATCTACTACGAAGCCGCGGTCGGCGGCGGTATTCCGATCCTGCGCGCCCAGCGCGCCGGCCTGATCGGCAACCAGATCGAGAGCATCTACGGCATCCTCAACGGCACCTGCAACTACATCCTCACCCGCATGGAGCGCGAAGGATTGCCGTTCGACGAGATTCTGGCCGACGCCCAGGCGCTGGGCTACGCCGAAACGCCGCCCGACCTCGACATCGACGGAATCGACACCGCGCACAAAGCCGTCGTGCTCGCGTCCATGGCCTACGGCGCGCCCGTTCCGATGGACGCCTGCCCGACCAAAGGCGTGCGCGGGCTGTCCGCGTCCGAAATCGTCAACGCCGACGAGCTGGGCTATCGCGTCAAGCTGCTCGCCATCATCAAGGACAACGCCGGCGAGGTGGAACTTTCCGTCGAGCCCGCGATGGTTCCGAAAAGCCACATGATCGCCTCCGTCAGCGACTCCTTCAACGCCGTGTTCGTCAAGGGCGACATCGTGGACGACACCATGTATTACGGCCGCGGCGCCGGACGTCTGCCCACCGGCAGCGCGGTCATCGGCGACATCATGGAAGCCGCGTCCGACAAGCTGGTCGGCAAGGGCGCTCCGGTTAGCGTCACCATGATGCTGCAGAAAGACGCGCTGAACTATTGCTCGGCCGACAACATCGAGAAGCGCTGCTACGTGCGCCTCTGTTTGGAAGACAAGCCGGGCGCCATGGCGCAAGTGATGACCATCTTCGGCAAGCACAACATCAGCATCGCGTCCGTGGTGCAAAAAGAGCTGCACGAAAGCGGTTGCGCGCCGGTCGTGATCCTCACGCAGACCGCCAAGGAATCCGAGTTCGTCGCCGCCATGGACGAGATCGCCGCGCTGGACGTCTCGTGCATGGAACCCATCCGTATGCGCCTCGAAGATTTTGAATAAAAAACCGCGAATAAACGCTAATGGACGCGAATCAAGAACCGCTGGAAAAAGATCTGGTTTTTCAGATTGTCGGATGCGCCATGGAGGTCCTGAATGAACTGGGGCACGGCCTGCGCGAGAAATCTTATGAGCGCGCTATGTGTTGAATTCAAATTGAGGGATGTTCTTTATTCTCAACAAGCGGTCTATCAGGTCCTCTACAAGGGCGAAAAGATCGATGAGTACATCCCCGATCTAGTCGTGAAAGATCGGGTGGTCGTCGACGCGAAAACGATAGACTCGATCGGCGATATGGAACTGGGACAAATGTTGAATTATCTTCGCGTAACAGGCCTGAAAGTAGGTCTGTTGATCAATTTTAAAAAACCGAAACTGGAATGGAAGCGAGTCGTTCTTTCGGAGCATTAGCGTTTATTGGCGTCCATTGGCGGTGAAGAAAGGGATTGAAATGAAAGTAGTCAAGTTTGGTGGTTCCTCCGTCGCGAGCGCGGAGCAGATTTCAAAGATCATCGAGATCGT
>JARFRL010000393.1 GCA_029287275.1 Pontiella desulfatans | reverse complement strand
TCCGTTCATACCCCGTCGTCCCCCATAAGCAACTTGGAAAGAATACGCGAAGAACGCGAAACGAACAAGATTGAAAGGGCGTTTGGATATTCGCCGCTGCGTTTTCTTTAACCCCCCGACGGTTTCCTTCATGCTACTTTTTCACATAGGGGGAAATCATGAACGAACACCTAGCCGAGCTACTCTTCAGAATCCTCAGCGATCCGCGCTCCGCCGCTCCGCCCGACGCCGCGTATCTTTTCGGCCAAACCATCGACAACCAGGAATCGTCGTTCGCGGCGGCCACGCGCTCCGAGGCCATCGACCTCCTGCTGCTCGACACCGAACCGCGGAGCGGATACCCGGGATTCCAGGCGTGGCGCGGCGAACTGTTGAAATCGGGTTTCAACGCGAACCGAATTCAACCCGTTCCGATGCCGGACGACCTGGTGCTGAACTCGCGCACCGAGTCGATCGCGCTCATGGAATACTGTCGCGCCGAAGAAATCCGAACCTTGGAAATCATCGCGCCGCCCTTTCATCAACCGCGGGCGTTCATGACGGCGGTCACCATCGCGTTGGAGGAAAATCTCGACCTCGCGATCCACAGCCGTCCCGGAAAAGCCTTCTGCTGGAGCGCGGTCGCGACGCATTCGCAAGGCGAGTTGGAAGCCACGCGCGCTGGCCTGATCCACACCGAGTTGGAGCGAATCGAGATCTATCAAGCCAAAGGCGACCTCGCGTCGAACGAAGCCGTGCTCGACTACCTGAACCGCCGCGACGGGTGAAACCAAAAAAAGCCCGTTTCGCTGAGCGAAACGGGCTTTTAAAGGTGGCTCCCGCGGTTGGACTCGAACCAACAACCAAGTGATTAACAGTCACCTACTCTACCATTGAGCTACGCGGGAATGGTCAAAAGAGGCGCATAAGGTACAGGAATCCGTGACCTTGTCAACACCCCGAAATCAACTTTTTTAGTCTAAAACAAACAACGCGAACAGCGACTTTTTCTAACCGATTTCCTGACGGCCTTTTATGGCTCTCGCGAGCGTCGTGGCGTCGGAATATTCGATGGCGCTTCCCGCCGGCAGACCGAACGCGATGCGCGAAACTTTGACGTCGCGGGTGGACAAAATCTCGCGTAGATAACTCGCGGTCGCGTCGCTCTCGACGTCGGTTCCAAGCGCGATCAACACCTCGGTGATGCCCTCTTCCGCGACGCGTCCGAGCAGTTTGTCGACGCGCAGATCCGCGACGCCCGTTCCCGACATGGGAGACAAGCGGCCCATCAACGCGTGGTAGCGCCCCTGAAATCCGCCCGACTCCTCGATCTTGATGATGTCCGCGGGCGACTCGACCACGCACAGCACATGCGCGTCGGGCCGATGGCGCGCGCAGAGCTCGCAGGGGTTGATGTCGGCCAAGGTCACGCTGCCGCACCGCTCGCAGTTCGCGATACCGTCGTCGGCCTCGAGCAGCGCGTTGGCCAAAATCCGCGTGAGCCCTTTTTCGTCTTGAATGAGCGCCATCGCCATGCGCTCGGCCGTTCGTCTTCCAATACCGGGAAGCCGGCTGAGCGCCGCGACGAGATTATCAAGAGGAACGAGGTGGTTCATGAGATTAGAACGCGCGTGAAGTCCTTAGAAAGGCAGGCCGCCGGGAAGTCCCATGCCGCCGGTGAGCTTGCCCATTTCTTTCGACATGGTGTCCTGCGCGGAGGTCAGACATCCGTCCACCGCGGCCATCACGAGATCCTCGAGCATTTCAACATCGTCCGGATCAACCGCGTCGGGATTGATTTTGATGGAGCGCACTTTCATGTCGCAGGTCGCGACCACGGTCACCATACCTCCGCCGGAGGTGAACTGGACCTCGGTCTTCGCGAGCTCGTCCTGTTTTTTCTTCATGTTTTTCTGCAGATCCTGCGCCTGCTTCATCATTTTCATCATGTTCATATCAATGGTCCTTTCAGTCTCTATTATGTCCAAAGTCTCTTGGTTAAAGGTCGAAGGTCTCTGGCTTTTGACCTTCGACTTTCCGACCTTTGACACGTTTTACTCCCTAATATCGGTGATTTCTCCATTAAACGCGTCGACCACGGTTTTCACAACGGGATTCGCGTACCATTTCCGTTCCTTGGTCAACAACACCGTGCTGTCCGGGCCGGAGTCGTTGACGGGACTGTCGGCGGGCAACGGGCGCGGATCGTCGGCCTTGAGTTCTTCGTATTTAATGGTCGGCAAACGGCCGAGATGGCGTTCCGCGGCGCGGGCCAGCGCGAGTTTGGCGCGGTCGTCCTCCAACCGTTTCAGATCGCTCGAAAACTCGGGGTCGTAGCCGACGATCAGAAGGGTGTCGTCGGTTCTGAGCGGCGCGGTGTTGAGCAGACTGCTTTTCGCGAGCGAGTCGGCTTTTCCGACTTGATCGATGATCTCGTGCCACTTCTCGAGCAGCAGCTTCACGTCGTCGTTAGAGGCGGTCTTTTTTTTTTGAGGTTCCGCGCCGTACGCGGGAGCGGTTTCGGCGACGCCCGCGGCTACGGGCGCTCCGGATTCAACGTTTTTTTTTAGGTCGGCCACCTGTTTGAGCAGCTCGTTGATGGTGACGGTTTCCGCGGCGCGGGAGCATCGGATCAGCCCGGTCTCGAGCAGCGTTTTCTTGGAAAGCGCGTAGCGCATCCGGCCGTCGGTTTCGACCAGCGCGTCGATGATTCGGAGCACGCGGCCCGCCTCGGTTTGGGGCGCGAGGGTCTGGTAAAACGAGAGTTGCGCTTCCGCGAGCTCGAGCGCCGCGGCGCCTTCGCCGGCGTAGAGCACCACCAGCAGGTTGCGGAAGTTTTCCATCAGCTCCATCACGACGCGTTGCAGATCCTTGCCCGACTGATCCATGTCGGAAACGATGTTGATGATGGAGGGCACGTCCGACTTGAGGATGGCGACGGTCAGGTTTTCCAGCACGTTGCGCGACACGAGGCCGAACACCGCGAGCACGTCGTCCTCCTGGATTTCCATGCCGCGGAAGGAAATGATCTGGTCCAACGCGGATTCCGCGTCGCGCAGGCCGCCCTCGGCGCCGCGGGCGATCGCCAGCAACGCGTCCTCGGTGATGGTGATGCCCTCGTCCGCGCAGCCCTTCCGGAGCCGATCGACGATATCCTGCACCGAGATGCGGCGCAGGTCGAAGCGCTGACAGCGCGACAGAATGGTGGGCAGCACCTTGTGCACGTCGGTGGTGGCGAAAATGAACTTCACGTGCGCGGGCGGTTCCTCGAGCGTTTTGAGCAGCGCGTTGAACGCCTGCGTCGAAAGCATGTGGACTTCGTCGATGATGTAAATCTTGTAGGGGCCGCGGGCCGGCGAGTAGCGCGCGTTGTCGCGCAGGTCGCGGACCTGGTCGACACCGTTGTTGGACGCGCCGTCGATTTCGATGACGTCGAGGCTGTTGCCGGCCATCACTTCTTTGCAGGAGTCGCAGACGTCGCACGGATTCGGGGTCGGCCCTTTTTCGCAGTTGAGCGCTTTGGCGAGGATGCGGGCGGAGGTGGTTTTACCGGTGCCGCGGGACCCGACGAACATGTAGGCGTGCGCCACGCGATCGGTCTCGATCGCGTTGGTGAGCGTCTTGGTGACGTGGCCCTGTCCGACCACGTCGGAGAACTGTTGCGGGCGCCATTTTCGAGCTAGAACTTCATATGCCATCAGTTAGAATCCATTTTCCCTCGGCAGGTCGGCGAAAGGGTCCCCGGCCAGCGCTCCCGCCGGCGGTTCCGAACACCCGAAAAACATGGTTTACCGCTGCTGCCTTCCGACCCTGACGGGGTTCGCCCGATCTCGTCGTCCGGATGCCAACGCTCAACACGCGTGCCGGGAACCGTCTCGCTTACCTCCCGATTAATGGGAAGAACGAGGAAGATACAAGCGGCCCCGTTCCAAGGCAAGCCCGACGGGCCGGAAACTAGGATTCGTCCGGCGTTTCCGCCTTAAGCGCCGGAAACCGCACGAAACGGAGATAGCGGAAGGCGTCGACCACTTCCCCTTCCGGCACCGCTTCGAGCACGTGGTCGATATGCCCCTCGCGGACGATCGCGACCACGTCGTTGGTGCCCCGCTCCGCGAGGAAGGGCACGATGCTTTCCTGCGTGAAATAACGGTGTTCGGCGTCGGGATAGGCCAGGCCGTAGTCGAGCTCGCCTTTTTCATGGAGCATGTAGGCGTCGGCGCGCTGATAGATGAAACACACCGCGTGCGCGGTTCGTCCGTCGGCCACGACGATCGTGTTGGGCGCCACGTGGCGCGCGTTGCTCCGCAAGAACCTTTCGATGCCCGAGGACACGGAACCGCTCCCGGGAACGCCCAGTTGCATGCCGGCCATCAGCGCCGCGGTGGCGAGGCCGAACAACGGAATCGC
>JARFRL010000329.1 GCA_029287275.1 Pontiella desulfatans | reverse complement strand
AGCGTCGATTAATTCCGACTCATTGGAACCCGATAGAACGCTAAAAAGCGAGGAACTCGGCGCTGCTGCTGAATAACCACTCCGTTGTATTTTGAATAAACACCATCTAAAACGTTTCAGCGACAATGTCAAGCATGCGTGCTTGCTCAGCGTTCGCACATCCCTGCCGGTCAACCGAGTATCCAGATCGCGGAATCGGCGACATCCGCCGAGCCGCCCCATGCATTCAACAAAAGCTAACGAGAATCCTGCCGAGTTATGACGCGACCCCTCGGACTTTGGCCCCAAAAACCCGACCCGGTTTTTTCGGACCGAACTAATCCGATACGACTGATCCATAAGATTCAGCTCCGAAGGAAGGCCGCGCGACGCTCCACGCGTACGCGGCGCCTAGCCAGCGGTTTCGCGCCGTCGCTCGCGGTGTTGGCCCTCGTTAGATCAAATTCCATCGGTTTTCCCTTCTACACCGCCACAATCACCCATATAAACGTTTAAGCTCACGAGATAAGCGCGACGCGCGCGTTACTGGACCCGCGAAAAATAGAGATGTATCCATAATGATTCGACGATTCCATAATTTGTTCTATTTCGCGGACGCATCGGCGACCCCCACGACGGCGAAAAGGATTGATTTCGTTCCGCGGCATCAAATCGCCCCCGCTTCGTGAACAACCCCTTACCGGAGGAATAATTATGTCTACCATGAAAAACACAATGCACCGTCGCGATAGTCTTAAACTAGGCGCCGCATCCGTCACGGCGCTTGCCGCGACCGGATCGCCTAGAACCCACGCCGCTCCATCCGCGAAAATCCCTTTAGGCCTCGACGCGCATTCCGTGCGCGGCATGCGCTGGAAAGCACCGCGACTACTGGACTACGCCGCGGAACAAAACGCGGACGCGCTCCTGCTGAACGGACCTCATTATTTCGAACGTCTCGACGACGCCTATCTGACTAATCTTCGACAAGCGGCCGACGCCAAAAACATCCGCCTCTATACCGGCGCGGGAAGTATCTGCGAAAACGGCACGGGCTATTCCAACAAAAACGGGACCCCCGAGGAAACGCTCGCGCTCGGCATCCGCGTCGCCAGCATTCTGGGCTCGCCAGTGACAACCTGTCGTATCGGAAGCATCAAGGATCGCTATACCGACGGCGGCATCGAAGCGCGGATGGAAGAAGCCATCAACGTGCTCAAAGCGCTTCGATCTCAGGCGCGGGACGCCAACGTGAAATTCGCGTTCGAGAACCACGCCGCGGACCTGCGCACCGAGGAAGTCCTGACCATCATCCAAGAAGTCGGCCCCGACGTCTGCGGCTCGATGCTCGACCCCGGAAACGCGCTGTGGGCCATGGAAGATCCCATGCGTCAGATTCAAACACTCGGTTCGCGCGTGCTCTGCACCAGCGTCCGCGACTACACCGTCTGGGAATCCGAAAACGGCGCCACCTTCCAGTGGACCGCCATCGGCGACGGGCTCATGGACGCGCCCGCCTTCGCCAAGCAGCTGGCCGCGAACAGCCCGGGCGTGCCCTTGTTTGTCGAGAGCATTTCAAACTCCGCCCGTCCGCTGCCGTTCCTCACCCAGGAACACATGGCCGGCTACCCGAACCTGCGGGCCTCCGGCATGGTCGATTTCCTCAAACTGTTGCGAAGAGGAAAGCCCATCGAACTTGAACGCCCGCCCGCGGGAATGGATCAGAAAACGTTCGACCAGCAACACCAGAAAGCCGAGCTGGAAAAAAGCTTCGCCTATCTGCGCCAGCACTGCGATGTGGGCGTCAAACCAACCCGCGCCTAACCCGACCGCGGGCATGCATGAAATAAATCATCACGGTTCTTTTCTCCGCGGGTTTATCGGTTCCTCAGCCAAGGCCAACCAACCCAATGTGTTTAACGAATTGCTAAAAAAAGTTTAGCACCCTATTTTCGCATCCGATGAAAACCACCGAGATTCGCAAAGCCAAAGGAAACCGTGGGAAGCAAATCCGTTACCATTAAAGATGTCGCGCGCGAAGCCAAGTGCAGCATCGCCACCGTGTCGTGCGTTCTAAACAACACGAACCGCATAAGTGAAACCATGCGGGAACACGTGCGCGCCACCTGCAAAAAGATGGGCTACTACCCCAGCTCGGCGGGCAGAAACCTGCGAAACCGAAAAACCGAATCCATTGGGATTCTCTTTTACCCATCCTGCGCGCGTATTTTCTGCGACGGATTCTACTCGAAAGTCATGCAAGGACTTGAAGAAGAGCTTACGCGAGCGAACCACAACCTCATTCTGGCGGGATTCGACCTCTCCATCCAGCAAGAAGGAATGCCCAAATTCATTCGGGAAGGCAGCGTCGACGGCGTCATCCTCATGGGTGGTTGCCCGGAGGCCTTCAAACAAAAACTGCTGGATATCAACCTTCCTTTTCTTCTACTCGACGCCGACATTCCCGGGTCCGCCATCGATTCAATCACGTCCGACGGTTTCAGCGCGATGGCCACCATGGTCTCGCACCTGCGCGACAAGGGACATCGACGACTACTCATGATTCACCACTCGTTCAACAACTACAACGAGGCTTCGCGGCGCGAAGGCTTTCAGGCGGAATGCCAAAAGCTTGGCCTCGCGTACGAAATCGAGCGAGTGGACACCAACGATCAAGCGACTCAGGCCATCATCAACCGGCTTGAGGGCGACCACCCCATCACGGCGGCCTGCATGGTCAATGACAGCATGGCGGTGGATATATCGGGCAAGCTATCCGCCGCGGGGGTCAAGATTCCCGAACAGATCAGCATCACGGGCTTCGACGACAGTCAGGCCGCCATAAGCGCGTACACTCGGCTGACCACCATGCGAGTCGACCATCAACTCATGGGAGCGGAAGGCGCGAGAACCATCCTCAAAAGAATCAACGACGCCGAAGCCCCCGCGCGCAAGCTATTGATTCCCACTGAATTGGTGGAACGGAAATCCGTCGCGCGACTTCATCCCGATGGTTAACCATGGCCAACCGTTTTCGCGCGCGCGGTCGTTCCGTTCGCGCCGAAAAGGAATCCGTTCTCCCGCCGGCCATTCAACCTGAAAACGACGACGCGGAATCGCCCGTCGATTTCCTAGGGCGTCTCGTCAGCGTCGCCCGCGTCCTTCTCCGCCTCGGCGGCGGGATCAAACGCGGCGTGATGGCGCATGAACGCGCTCTTCTCAACGTCGGCCTTTTTAAGCTGCTTCGTTCTCACGGGCAACCATAGAGACGTCGCGGGGATGTAGGTGATGACCAACAGGGCCGCGATCATCGCGCCGAAAAAGGGCAGCAACGTGGCGGTTACTTTCGCGATGGTCGTTTTGCCGACGCCGCAACCAATGAACAAGCAGGTGCCGACCGGCGGCGTGCAGAGTCCGATGCAAAGATTGGCGATCAACATGATGCCGAAGTGAACCGGATGCATGCCGAGCTCCATGACGACCGGCAGAAAAATCGGCGTGAAGATCAGCACCGCGGGCGTCATGTCCATGAAGGTTCCCACCGCGATCAGCAACAGGTTGATGGTGAGTAGAATCACGATTGGATTGTCGGAGAGCCCCAGCAACGCGGCGCTGACGGTTTGCGGAATGTTGGCCATGGTCATGATCCAACTCATGCCGGAGCTCGCGCCGATGAGCAGCATGACGACCGCGGTCGTGATGCCGGTGTCGAGCAGGATTCGGGGCAGGTCCTTCAAGGGAATCTCGCGGTAAACGACGACGGAAAGAAAGAAGGAATACACCACGGCGATCGCGGCCGCCTCGGTGGCGGTGAAGATCCCTCCCAGAATTCCCCCGATCACGATGACGATCAGCAAGAGCGTCAGCGCGGCGTGGCCGAAGCTGCGGACGATGTCGATGAAGGACGAGCGCTCCGCTCGATCATATTTTTTCCGGAAGGCGAACCAACCGCACACCAACATGATGAAGAATCCGGTCACGATGCCGGGAATCACGCCCGCCATGAACATCGCGGCGATGGATACCGATCCCGCCGCGACGGAGTAGACGATCATGATGTTGCTGGGTGGAATCAAAAGGCCCGTCGTCGCCGCGGTGGTGGTGACGGAAACATTGAACTCGCGGTTGTAGCCCTTGCGGTTCATTTCCGGAATCATGAATCCGCCAACGGAAGAAACCGCGGCCGCCGCCGAACCGGAAATGGATCCGAACAACATACAGGTCAGCGTGTTGACGTAAGCCAGACCGCCCGGGAGAAAGCCGACCAGCGTTCCCGCGAAATCAATCAAGCGGCGGGCCATGCCGCCGCGCCCCATCAAATGGCCGGATAAAATGAAAAACGGAATCGCGAGCAACGCGAAGCTGTTGACGCCGTTGGCCATTTTGGCCGCGACCATGATCGAGGGATCGGCGCCATCGGCTAAAATGGCGAAAAACGTGGCGAGCGCGATGGATACCGCGATGGGCACGTTCATGACGAGCAGCAACACGAATACCAAAACGAGGATGAGCGCGACGACTCCCATTATTCAGCCTCCTCGGCGACCGCGCCCGTGATGATTTCAACCAGGTTTTCAATCGTATACAAAGCCATGAAGACCCCCGAAATGGGAAGGGCGAGATAAACGTGCCCCATCTTCCACCCCAGCGCGGGCGTCGTTTGTTCCATCGCCAACGCGTCGGCCACCACGCGGCCGCCGCCATAAATGAAAATGGACGCCGCGAAAAACAGCACGACCAACTGCGAGACGACCGACATCAGCTTTCGAACCTCGGGGTCGAACTTTCCAACGAAATAGTCCACGCCAAGATGCCCTTTGGTGCCGAAGGCGACCGCGCCGCCAAGCAACGCGACCCAAACCAGCAGGAAACGGGCGAGCTCCTCGGTCCACTTCGCCTGCTCGCTCATGACGTACCGCGTGAAAACGCCCCAAACGACGTCCATGACAAGAAACGCGACCGCGATGATCAGCGTGGCGTTGAGCCCTTTCGTCATCCAAGCTTTGAACTTGAGCAACCCGGCGAGCATCACTTGACCTCGGAGATTTTTTGAACGAGCTCGCGCGCCGCGGGATCCTCCACTTCGGCGAGCATCGGCGCGACTTTGGCGGCGAACTCGGCGATATCGACCTCGTAAACGGTCACGCCTTCCTCCTTCGCTTTTTCGAGCGCGGCGGCCGTTTCCTTTTTCCAGAGCCCGCGCTGGAAAGCGGAGGATTCGAGGGCCGCGGTTTGGACCCACTCCCGTTCCCGCGGATCAAGTCGGCTCCAAACCTTGGAACTCATCATGAGCATGTCGGGAATCCGCGTGTGGCCATCCAACGTGAAATGCTTGCAGACCTCATAGTGTTTGTTCGACGAAAAGCTCGGTGGGTTGTTTTCCGCTCCATCGACCGTGCCCTGCGCCAGCGCGGAATAGAGCTCGCCCCAGGCGATCGGCGTCGGCGATCCGCCCATGGCCTTGACCATGTCGATCGCGGTTTTGGAGTTCATCACGCGGATTTTAAGCCCCTTGAGGTCGTCCGGAGATTTTATGGGCTTTTCCTTGGTGTAAAAATTACGACTCCCCGCGTCGTAGTAGCAGAGTCCGCGCAACGCCTTGGACTCGCCCTCTTCGAGCATGGAGCGGCCGATTTCGCCGTTCAACACGTTCCAGTAGTGTTCTCCGTCGCGGAAGATGTAGGGCAGGCCAAACACCGACATCGACGGAATGAAGTTCTCCATCGCGGCCGCGGAGGTTTTGGTCATCGCGAGCGACCCGTTTTGCAGCTGTTCGATGCACTGCGTTTCCGAGCCGAGAACGGAGCTGGGATAGATATCGATCGTCACGGCGCCGGAGGAGAGCTCTTCCACTCGGCGTTTCATGAACTCCATCGCCTGGTGCGCGGGGTGCGCGGTATCGAGACTATGCCCGAGCTTGAGCACCAACGGGTCGCCTTCGCCGCCCGCGGATTTCTGGCCGCGCAGATAAAGTGAAAAACCAGCCACCGCGAGAAACGCGCCGACTAGAACTCCCGCCGTGAAATATGACGTTCCCTTTTTCATGCCACCCCTTCCAAAAAAACGGATATTACATCTTCAAACGTTTAAGGTCATCATATTTTAGAGTGCCTGCCCCGCGGACACCCCGTGTAAAACGACCATTTCAAATGACGCGTGTTTTTCGATACGATGCACGCCCTGGGATATCGAGATCGAGTCTAGACAACAAAAAAGCCGGCGCGAAACGAATTGGCACCGGCTTGTTTCCCCTGAAACGGAAAGCTTAATAATATCGTCTGGGACGCGTTGGCCAGCATCGCTGTCCATCCTCGTCGAAGGTCTTGCCTACCGGAAGCTTCCTCAGATCATCGGCGAGTTGAAGCCAATCGTCTTTGGTTGACTTCGAAGCGATTACTTCGCCACGGGAATCCGTGACGATAATCATGTAGCCTTTAAACGCGTCACCGCGCAGTTGACCGTTCAAAACATATTCGGTGACCGTGATCTCTTCACTTTTGAGCTCAAACACGCTCCCGCTTCCATCAAGATTGAAATTCTCTTTCTGGTAGTAGAACAGCACCGCTTTATCGCCGGCGTTTTCATCGCCAATGGCGAAAAACTCCACGGTGAGATCTTGACGGTAAAGCTTGTTGGATTCCTGCTTGAT
>JARFRL010000323.1 GCA_029287275.1 Pontiella desulfatans | reverse complement strand
CTCCGGACAGGCGCGTACCGCGTTCGCCGACGACGGTTTCGTAGCCGTCGTCCAGTTCCAAAATAAAGTCGTGCGCGAAGGCGTGCTTCGCCGCGGCGCGCACCTCCTCGTTCGTCGCGTCCGGTCGGCCAACCCGAATGTTGTCGAGCACGGTTTCGTTGAACAGGAAGGTGTCTTGCGAAACCACCGAAATAGCGCTCCGCAACTCGGCCTTGCACACGGATTTGACATCCACGCCGTCCACTTTGACGGCGCCTTCCTGGACGTCGTAGAACCGCGGAATGAGATCCGCGATGGTGGTTTTGCCCGCGCCGCTGGGTCCAACCAGCGCCACGACCGTGCCCGGCTCGACCGAAAGGTCGACGTCTTTCAGCACCCATTCCTCCAGATATTTGAAGCTGACGTTTTCGAACTCGACGCGGCCTTGAACGGCGCCGAGCGTCGCGGGTTCGTCGGCGTCGGGCACCACGTCGACTTCGTGAAGGACGTATTCGATACGCTGCAGCGCGGCCTCGCCGCGTTTGAGCGAAAGATGGATCTCGCCGAATTTTTTGATGGGATCGTAGGCCATGTAGAGCGCGCCGAGCATGGCGACCGCGATGGACTCGATGTTGTTGACCAGCATGTAGACCAGCGCGCCGGCGACGCAGTACGCGCCGATGACCTCGATGGAGGGGCGCATGATCTGGGAATATTTGACCACCTTCATCGACAACCGGCAGAAGTTTTCCAGCGCGGCCTTGAAGCGGCTCATTTCCACGTCCTGCAAATTGAAAGCCCGCACCTCGCGCACCGCGTTCAAGTTCTCGCTGACCGCCTTGGAAATATCGCCGCTTTGTTCCTGCACCTGCTTGGCGCGTTTGAGCACGTTGCGACCGATGTACTGCAACGGAAAGATGATCAGCACGATCGTGCCCATGAAGAGAATCAGGAACAACGCCTCTTTCGCCTGAAGGGATAGATAGACCAGCGCGCCGACCGCGCTGATGAGCGTGACCGGTTGCTTGATCAAATCGTTCGCGACGCCGGTCAGAACGCCCTGCAGCGAGTTGGCGTCGCCCAGCACGCGGGCCATCAGATCGCCCACCGTGTTTTTATGAAAGAACGCCAGCGGCAACGACTGCAACTTGCCGTGCACCTTTTGCTGGATTTGCAGGAGAACCCGCATCCCGCAAAAGGAAATCAGATAGGTGTTCACGAAACCGGCCACCGCGCGCACCGTCATGGCCACCGGAAAAACCGCGATGTACGCGACGATGATCATGAGTTCCGGCTTCGGATCCGCGGTGATGACCGGAAGCGCTTTGTAGATCAGAAAGGGCATGCCGAAGCCGCTGGCCGCGCCGTAGATGACGCCCGCGATGATCCCGCCAATGAAACGCCCTTTAACCGGGCGGAGCATGGAAAAATAAGGCGCGAATTTCTTGAGGCCCTTCGGAAATAGTTTTTCAGGAAAATTCATAGGCCGTATTTCTACCACCCCGCATTCGCGCCTTCCAACCCTAAAACCCCTTTTCAGCAACGCCGGAATCACTTCGATCTGTACTTGAAACCGCGCTTCGCCTAGTTTTCGCGTTCATGGCGGACCAACGAAACAAATCAATCCTGCTGTTCGAGCCCCAAACCAAGGGGCATCACTTGCAGTATCTCCAATACCTGATCGAGGATTTTCTCGCGGGCGGATTCGATGTTTCGATGGCCTACGACCGCGAAACCGACAAAGCGTTTCAGCGAATTGAAACCGCCCACCCGGGCCTGCTTGACCGAACCAACCAGCTCAACGCGCGGCGCGGCGACGACCCGCTGAAGACGGCGGCCGAATGTCTCGAGGAATCCGGAGCCGACGAACTGTTCCTATGCTGCCTCGACGAGGTCAGCTCCAAACTTTTCCGCAAGGCCGCCTTAGGGCCGCGCCCTCCGAAAGCGCTGAAAGGAAAAATCTCCGGCATCTTCATCCGCCCGCGCCCGCTCGACCCCGAAGAACCGGAATCGTTCAACCTGAAGATCAAGCGGGCCGGCATGAACCGGCTGCTGAAAGAAGGCTGATTTA
>JARFRL010000318.1 GCA_029287275.1 Pontiella desulfatans | reverse complement strand
CGATGGAACTGGGCATTTCGAAGTAGCAGAGATGATACGGCGCGTAGAAACTGTAGAGCGGCCCATCGCCCATTTTGTAGAGCTTTAGATAGCGCTGGTGGATCGGGTCCTCGCAGGTTCCGAGAACGAACACGCCGGGCGCGGGTTTCATTTTGACCACGTAGTCAACCACCCCGCCCATCTCGCGCAACCGATCGACGTCGTATCGTCCGTTATGACACAGATCATCGACGTGCCCTTCGTAATCGCCACCCAGCATGCCGCGTTGCTCGACCCGCATACCGGTCGCGTTGGCGACGCAGGCCTGCTCCATCGAAACCTTCGAACCGTCCGCGAAACTGGTGACCATGTTGACGTTTTGCTTCCACTGTTTCGCGAATCCCTCCTGCGTGGTCGGATCGCGGCGCTCGTCTTGAAGCCCTTTGATGTTTCCGCACACCAACGGCTCGACGCCAAGGCCTTTCACGTAACGATATAGATTCATCTCCACGCCGGGTTGATCGCCGTCCGCGAGCGTGTAGATGACGCCCGCTTTCCGCGCGTGGTGTTGAAGCACGCTCCCAAGCGCGCTGTCGAGCTCGGCGTTCAAGGAGACCAGGTCCTTGCCGCACGCGAAGCTCTTCATCGCGAGCTCGGCGCCAAATTCGACGTGCCCGGTTAGATCGACGATCACGTCCAGATTGTCCGCCTCGCACAGCAGGTTGTGATCCGTCGTGATCACGGGTTTACCGTCCGCGACGCGCTCTTCGATTTTCTGAAGGGAATCCGTTTCAACGAACGACTCGACGCCGGCGTCGCGGTAGCGCTGGCCGGCCTTTTCAAGGGTCCGGTTCGAGATCGCGGACAGCGTCATTCCCGGAACGGAATTGACGATTAAGTTGACCAGTCCCTCCGCCATGGCGCCCGCCCCGACGAGGCCCACCTTGATCGGATTTCCATTTTCCTCGCGCCGGCGCAGCGCGTTATCGACTAAAATCATCCATCCGCTCCTGTTTTTAGCAACGGCCAGGTTTCATCCTGGGCGCTGATGTGCTCGACCGCTCGCGGCCAGTTGATGTTGAGAACCGGATCGTCGTATCGCAATCCGCGCCCATGTTCAGGCGTGTAAAAATTGTCCACCATGTAATGCAGCTCGGTGTTGTCTTCCAGCGTGAGAAATCCGTGGGCGAAGCTTTTCGGAATGACGAGCGCCTTCATGTTCTCGGCCGACAGCTCGACCCCGAAGTGCCGCAAATAGGTTGGAGACTCGGGGCGCAAGTCCACGATGACGTCGAACACGCGGCCGCGAACGCAACGCACGATCTTGCCTTTGGCGACGGGTTCCACCTGACAATGCATCCCCCTCAACGTTCCAGCGTGATTGTTGATGGACGCGTTGGTCTGAGCCACGTCGAATTCAATGCCGTGATCCGCGAATTCCTTTCGGCAAAAAGTCCGAATCATTTGTCCGCGTTGATCCACATAAGGATCGGGCTTAACAATCCATGCTCCTTCAAGCGGAGTCCGTTCGAAATGCAGTTTTTCCATTTGCCCCTCGTTTAAAGCTTATATTCCACTCAACAATCCCGCGTTCGCGTCAGACGCGCAGAAGCGGCCAACTTTCGTCTTTCTCGCTGACGACCTTCACCTCCGCGGGCCATTCCACGCCCACGGCCGGATCATCGTACCTCATTCCTCTTTCCGCGGACGGCGTATAATACGCCCCGACCATGTAACACGCCTCGGTGTCAGCCTCCAACGTGAGGAACCCGTGGGCGAAGTTTCCGGGAACATAGACCATCGTCTGGTTCTCGGCGGAAAGCTCGACGCCATAATGACGCAGATACGTTGGCGAGTCCGGCCGCATGTCCACCATGACGTCGTAAAGGGCGCCGCGTAGACACCGCACGAATTTCGGTTCCGCCGCGGGATCGGTCTGCCAGTGCATGCCGCGCAACGTTCCGGCGGCCTTGCTGAAAACGGTGTTCATTTGAACGAAGGCCGCGTCGATCCCGTGTTCCTCGAATTCCTTGTGGCACCAGACGCGGGCGTAATGCCCGCGGTCGTCCGAGAACGGTTTCAGTTTGATCAGCCAAGCATCTTCCAACGGCAAAGGTTCGAATATCATTTTCCAAAAAGCTCCGTGTACGCGGTGATTTGCTTCCGGGTCGCGTCGAGCGCGTCGGCGTTTTTGTCGAGCACCGCGTTGTACCACGCCACGGTCCCTTCGATCGCGGACTCGAAATTCCAAACCGGCCGCCATCCGAGGAGACGGTTCGCTTTTTCGATCGCGAGGTTCAACAAACCCGCTTCGTGCAACGCGTTCGGGTCGGACTGGTCGATCCATTCCCCCGGCCAACTTTTCAAGACCTCCTCCACCAAAGCGCGCACGGAGCGGTTGGACTCGGGATCGGGGCCGAAGTTGAAGCCCGAACAGATGGATTTCCACCGTTCGGACGTTTGATCTTCCGAAAGTTTCATGCCCAGCAGGAGGTACCCGCCCAACGGCTCAAGCACGTGTTGCCATGGCCGCGTCGCGACCGGATTGCGAACGGGAATCGGCGCGCCATTCGAAAGCGTGCGCATGCAGTCGGGCACGATGCGGTCCAACGCCCAGTCGCCCCCGCCAATGACGTTGCCGGCGCGCGCGGAGGCCAAGGCGATTTGATGACTCTTTCCAAAGTCGTCCGGATGAAAGAAGGAGCGGCGATAGGACGAGACGATCAGCTCGCACGCGCCCTTGCTGGAGCTGTATGGATCGTATCCGCCCATCGGGTCTTCCTCGACGTATGGACGATCCACTTCCAGGTTTTCGTAACACTTGTCGGTCGTGACGACCACCACCTCGCAGGGTTTCCCCAAGCCGCGCAGCGCGTCGAGCACATGAACCGTGCCCATCACGTTGGTGTCGAACGTTTCGATCGGCCGCTCGTAGGAATAACGGACCAGCGGTTGCGCCGCGAGGTGAAAGACCACGTCGGGCCGCGCCGACTTGACGATGTCGGCGACCTTCGCGGCGTCGCGGATATCCTGAACGTGATGCTCCAACCGGTCCCGCAATTTCAGCTGGTCGAAGAGCGCGGGCTCGCTTTCGGGTTCGAGGGAGACGCCCACCACCCGCGCGCCCATCGAGACCAACCATTCCGCCATCCAGGATCCTTTGAACCCCGTGTGCCCGGTGAGCAAAACCGTTTTATCCTGATAATGGGTTTTCAATTCACTCATGTGTCATACTTCCCCGCGCCTCAACCTGATTGGCGGCGCGTCAATTTGTTGAAAAAACATGGGTTCGTCCATCGGATCAATGGGTACGGCAATTCCCACGTCCACGCGATCAACCGATCCTTGCCGTGGAGATTTTCGAGCAAGGCCGCGGCGCGCCGGGAGGTGT
>JARFRL010000293.1 GCA_029287275.1 Pontiella desulfatans | reverse complement strand
GAGCCGGGCGGTTGGGGCTGGACGAACGAAACAGGCGCCGCGCCGGACGCGGACGACACCGCCGCCGCGCTGATCGCGCTGCGCCAGTTGGGATGCGAGAAGGAAGTCGCCGAGAAAGGAATCCTCTGGCTGATGGGCGTGCAAAACCGCGATGGCGGCGTACCGACCTTTTGCCGCGGCTGGGGCAAGCTGCCGTTCGACCGCAGCTGTCCGGATTTGACCGCGCACATGATCCGCGCCTTCACGGGTTGGCGCGACGCGATGGACGAGAATTTTCAGGCCGCGATATTCGACGCGATTCAAATCGGGGTGGAATACCTCGAGAAGGAGCAACGCCCGGACGGAGCGTGGATTCCGTTGTGGTTCGGCGATCAGTCGAACAAAGACGGCGAGAATCCGGTGTATGGCACCGCCCGCGTGCTGGAGGCGTTGGACGAACTCGACGAGAAGGCGTTCCCGAAGATCGGAGGCATGCGCGCGCGCGGTTACCGGTGGATGGAAAACGTTCCGCTGGAAAATCTCGCGATCGAGGAGCTGGCGCTGGTGGTCGGCCTGACGGGCCGCGGCGAGGCGCTTTTGATCGAGCGAACGAAGAAGGGAACGGTTTTCGCCGCGGCGCCGATCGGGCTCTATTTCGCGCGCCTGTGGTATTCCGAAAAACTCTATCCGCTGATCTTTACGGTGGAGGCGCTGAAACGGTACTCTTCGCGTTTGGAGAAGAGCCATGAGTGATTTCATCAAAGGCATATGCCATTTCGGGCTTTCGGTGTCCGACCTCGACGAGTCGATTCGTTTCTATAGCGAAGTGCTGGGCCTGAAACTGAGCGAACGCCGCGAGAAGGACGCGTTTTTCCAGATTGGAACCGACGACGTGCTCGCGCTGATCCAACATCCCGGCGGCGCGGCGCGGTTCGACGAGGAGGCGCGGCCGAAGAACCACGGCAAGGCGTTCACCCATTTCGGGCTCGCGGCGGATTCGGCCAAGGCGGTTTTCGAGTTCCAAGACCATTTGAAGGCGAACGACGCGCGGATCGTGAAAGAGGCGTACGAGCGGTGGGACGGAGCGAGTCTGTATTTCCTCGATCCGAACGGCTACACGCTCGAGTACATTTTCTTCGATCCGGGAAACGAATGAACAACCACGGGGGTGGCGAATGAAAAAAAATAGTTTAATCGCGGTGTTGGGAGCCGCGCTCCATCTGTCCGCCAGCGCGGCGGATTGGCCGCAATACGCCGGCTTGAACCGCGATAATGTTTCGCCGGAAACCGGCTTGGCCGACCAATGGCCCGCCGATGGCCCGAAGGTGCTGTGGGAAACCGCCACGCACGACGGCTATTCCGGACCCTCCATCAAGGACGGCAAGGCCTATCTCACCGACCGCGAGGGCGAGGACAGTCTCTTGCGGTGTCTGGACATGCGAACGGGCGCGGAACTGTGGAGGGTCTCGTTCAACGATCCCGGCGAGCTGAGCCCGAAATTCGCCGGCACGCGCGGCACGCCGACCATCACCGACGACGCGGCCTATCTCGTGACCGGCTACGGCGCCTTCGTTCGCGTCGACCTCGAATCCAAGACGGTGACGTGGAAACACCATTTGGTGACGGACTACGAAAATGAATTGCACAAGTTCGGCATCGCGCAATCGCCGTCGCTGTATGGAAACCTGGTGCTCGTCGCGCCGAACACGCCCGCGGTGGGCGTCGCCGCGTACGACGCGAAATCGGGCGAACGGATCTGGACCTCTCCCGGACTCGGATTTCACGGCTACGTTTCGCCCCGCGTCGAAACGGTGTGTGGCCAGGACATGATCATCGCGCAAGGCTCGTCTGAAAAGGCGGAGCGTTCAAGGCGCCGAAAAAAAGGGGAGGACCCCGAACCGCCGAAAGAGCTGGCGCCGGGCCACGTGGTTGGACTCTCCCCGCTCGATGGATCTCTTCTTTGGGACTACGCGGGCTGGCGCTGTCACAACGCGATTCCGCACGCGGTCGCGCTTCCCGACGACCACTTCTTCATCACGGGCGGCTACGACGCCGGTTCGGCCATGATTCGCATCGTGAAAAAAGGCGACGGCTTCGAGGTGAAGGAACTTTACAAAACCGACGTGGTCGGGTCTCAACTACACCAGCCGATTTTGGTGGGCGAGCATCTGTTCATCGGCAGTAATTCCAACAGCCGCAACGACGGGCTGGCTTCGTTTTCCTTGGATGGAGAGCTCGCGTGGCGCACCAAGGACATCGAAGGCGCGCCGAACTTCGAGCGCGGCGGCTTCATACTGGCGGACGGCAAGCTGATTTATCTGGATGGAAAAACCGGTCGGTTGCATCTGCTCAAAGCCGATCCCGCGGAATTCACCGAGCTCGCCTCCGCGCCGATGGTGGAGCCGAACGACATGGCCTGGGCGCCGCCCGTGCTTTCCGACGGACGTTTGCTCGTCCGCGACTGGAACACGATCAAGTGCGTTGACCTGAAATAGCTTTCGATGAACGTCGCGCACATAGTTCCCGGTTCCGGCGGCTCGTTCTATTGCCAGAACTGCATGCGCGACGGCGCGCTCGTTCAGGCGTTGCGGAAACACGGCGTCGACGTCGTGATGACCCCGATGTATTTGCCGATGTTCACCGACGGCGATCCGGTCGCGGGCGCCGCGCCCGTCTTTTTCGGCGGCGTGAACGTTTGGCTTCAGCAACAGGTGCCCCTGTTCAGAAAAACGCCGCGCTGGCTCGATCGGATTTTCGATTCGAAGCCCTTGCTCGAACGCGCCGCGAAAATGGAGGGAGCGACCTCCGCCGCGGAGCTCGGCCCCATGACGCTCTCCATGCTCGAAGGCGCGGAGGGCAATCAGAAGAAAGAAGTCGAGCGCCTCGTCCAATGGCTGGCGGAACACGAATGCCCGGACGTCGTTCACCTTTCCAACGCGCTGCTGATCGGGCTCGCCGGCGAGATCCGAAAACGGCTCGACGTGAAAATCGTCTGCTCCTTGCAGGACGAGGACTGGTGGCTCGATGAAATCAACCCGCCGTTCGCCGAGGCCTGTTGGGACGCGAT